>JAZRGQ010000063.1:0-26073 GCA_045644405.1 Faecousia sp. | reverse complement strand
GGACGTTATTCGCAGCATTATTTTCTCTGACGTATTTGATTTTCTATCTTATCTTGCAAATCACCGTGCTATCGGCAAATTTGCTGTAGAGGACGTTATCGAGCCTGCCTCCAGAGCAAAAAAACTATCGACTATCACGTCCTTATTTAAGTATTTAACGGTAGGAACAAAGCATTTAACGGAAAATCCGGTAGCAGACCTGGTATACCCCAAGCTGCGTAAAATCCTGCCAAAATACCTAACAATGGACCAATCCGCAGCCCTTCTGCGCGCTGTACAGGGTCAAAATGAGCGGCGGGATTACGCAATACTGATGCTGTTTCTCAACTGCGGTATCCGCCGCAGCGAGTTGGTGGGACTGAATCTAACCGACGTTTACGAGGATAGAATCCGCGTTGTCGGCAAAGGTAATAAGGAACGATTTGTTTACTTTGGCGCCGCCTGCCGCAAAGCAATCGACGCTTATCTGCCGGAGCGTCAGAAAAAAGTGCTTTCTGATAACAGAGCGCTTTTCGGCTCTCGCGACGGAAACAGAATCAGTGTTACCGCCGTACATAGGCTGGTTAAAAAGCATATGCTGGCTGCCGGATTAGACGCAACCCAATTCTCTGCCCACAAGCTGCGGCACACCGCTGCTACAATGATGCTCTCCGGCGGCGTCGATGTAAAAACTGTACAGGAAGTTTTAGGACACGAGAATTTGAACACTACCCAGATTTATACCCATATCGAAAATACGGAACTAAAAATTGCAGCGGAGGCCAATCCCCTGTCCAAATTGGACTTTTCAAAGGAATAAGCCTCCACTCCCCTTCTCCGGCTGCCAATGGTAGCCGGAGAAAGTATTTATAACGCAATTTCGATTGCTTCACGGATATTTTTAACGCGGTAAACAGTGAAATCCTTTGGAATTTCCACCTTATCCGATCCGCTTTTAGGGATAATACAGCCGCTGAAACCCAAGCGTGCAGCTTCTGCAATTCGCTGATTCATATGGCTGACGCTGCGAATTTCGCCGGTCAAACCGATTTCGCCAATGGCAATCATACTTTCCCCTATTGTTTGGTCCCGATACGAGGAGGCTATTGCAAGGGCTACCGGCAAATCCGCTGCAGGCTCGTCCAGCCGCAGTCCGCCAATTACATTGATATAAGCATCAAACGCGCTGAGTTTCATACCGGCGCGTTTTTCAAGCACCGCCATCAATAGAGCCGCGCGGTTAAAATCAAACCCATTTGATGTTCTTCTGGGAATGCCAGATGCAGATTTAGCCACCAGCGCCTGTACTTCTGCAAGGACAGGGCGGGTTCCCTCCATTACACAGGCAACGCAGGTGCCGCTGGCGCCCTTTGGTCTGCCCTCCAGCAGCATTTGGGACGGATTCGGCACTTCAACCAGACCGGTATCCGCCATCTCAAACACGCCGATTTCATTGGTAGAGCCAAAGCGGTTTTTCGCAGCGCGCAAAAGGCGGTAAGAAGAATTGCTGTCGCCTTCAAAGTACAGGACGCAATCCACCATATGCTCCAAAACCTTAGGACCTGCAATATTGCCGTCCTTATTAATATGACCGACTACGAATACGGTAATGCCTTGAATCTTGGATAGCTGCATTAGCGCCATCGTGCAGTCTTTTACCTGCGATACACTGCCCGGACCGGATTCGTTCATCTCGTTATATAGGGTCTGAATAGAATCCACAATCAGAATATCCGGTTGTAACTGATTCACAGATTCAATGATATCAGAAAGCCTTGTTTCAGAGAGAACAAATAAGCCTTCAGAACTAACGCCGATACGCTGGGCGCGCAACTTTAGCTGCTGCTCACTTTCCTCACCCGAGATATAAAGCACACTTCTTTGGGCGCACAGATTATTGCAAATTTGCAAAAGCAATGTAGACTTACCGATTCCCGGCGCGCCGCCAACAAGCACCAACGAGCCTGCAACAGCACCGCCGCCAAGCACACGGTCCAGCTCGCCCATACCGGTAAGAAAGCGGGTTTCCTGATTAAAATCAATATGATTAATAGGCTGCGGTTTACGCAAAGGCGCAGAAGATACACTGCGGGTGCGTCCAACCGCAGCAGGTTTTTCGACGTGCTCCTCCAATGTGTTCCATTCGCCGCACGCAGGACATCTTCCCTGCCATTTGGGGCTTTCATTGCCGCAGGATGTGCAGAAAAACACAGTCTTTGTCTTTGCCATACCCTTCACCTCAATGCTCCGTAAAAATGTATAAGTATATTATACTTATCAACCATTTTAACGTCAAGCACTGAATAAGTGCGTACTGAGCGTCGATGCGATTACCGCGCATAGCTTTCTTTGGTAATCACCATTTCTAAGCAGATTTTCCTCCTCAGGATTCGATAAAAATCCACACTCTACCAGAACACCCGTACATCGGATATTCTGCATCAGGTAAATTCCGTTTGCTTTCTTTATTTTTCTGCTACTTGTAGGATTGATTGTTTGGATTGCAGCCGATTGTAGTGCCTGGGCAAGTTCGCGGCTACCTTCAGTTGGCGCATAAAACACCTGTGCGCCGCTATATCGGCTGCTTTGAAATGTATTTTGATGGATACTGACTAAAATAGCGTTGCTTTTACTGTTTACAATGCGCACCCGTTCTTTTAAGTCAGATACCTTCTTTTGCGCGATGGTACTGCCCTGTGTATAAACAGAGCAGTCCGTAGTGCGAATCATTTGCGTGTCTATTCCCAGCAAATGCAGTAAATCATTTAACTTGAGTGCGATTTCGAGATTAAATTGACTTTCTAAAACTCCGGTACAGGAGGTCGCTCCACCGTCCACTCCTCCGTGTCCTGCGTCGATTATTACACAATTTCTGTTATCAAATGGCATATTTTCAGAAAGAACTGTAGCAGTCCGGCTAAAAAAATATGCGCTCGAAACAAACAGCCCAAGTACCAGTATATACACAAAAATCAAGCCCTTTTTATTAGGAAATTTAATCACGGACAACACCTCAAAATACTCTATGCGCCTATGTCTGCCAAATGCACATATTCTAAGAATCGACATAGTATGACTTTGAACGACTGTTCAATGAAAATGATTGGAGGAATCTATCTTGAAACAGAATATGTCGGGAAACTGCGGTGAAGGCAGGCTGCCGTCTGTAGGTATGCTGGCTAATGCCTATATCCCCTTCCAAACTGAGAATCCACCGCGGTACGAACTGCGAACAGCACTTGTGCGCGGAACATTGTTCCCTGGTCTGGAGCTGCCCTTTATGGGAATGGTGAATAAGAATGAAAAGCCGGTTACACCTTTAACAGAGCTGCAGACGCTGAACTTCGCAATTCAGGAGCTTGCACTGTATCTGGATACACATCGCAATGATGCCGATGCACTGGAATTGTACCGAGAACTGCAGAAGATGTACAAGGAAGGCAAGAAAAAATACGAGGCCACCTGCGGTCCTTTGACCCATTTGACACCCGGCGAGGGTGAATACCGCTGGCTTGATGATCCGTGGCCCTGGGAATACGCAGAAAATCGGGAGGTATAATGTATGTTTATCTATGATAAAAAGCTTCAATACCCTGTAAAAATCGATAAGCCGAACCCAAGGCTGGCTTCAGTCATTATTTCCCAGTACGGCGGTCCGGACGGCGAGCTTGGCGCGTCAATGCGGTATTTATCCCAGCGGTATTCTATGCCCTTTGAAGCTGAAAGGATTGCTGACCGACATTGGTCCTGAGGAGCTGGGGCATCTTGAGATGGTGGCTGCCATTGTTCATCAGCTTACAAGAAATCTGAAAGATTCTCAGATACAGGACTCTGCATTCGCGCCCTATTTTGTAGACCACGGCATAGGCGTCTACCCTACAGCAGCCTCCGGATTCCCCTGGAGCGCGGCCAGCATTGCCGTAAAGGGCGATCCGATTGCAGACCTTGCAGAAGATCTGGCAGCTGAGCAGAAAGCCCGGGCAACCTATGACAATATTCTGCGTTTAAGCGATGATCCGGACGTGAATAACGTAATAAAATTCCTCCGCGAGCGGGAAATTGTTCACTTCCAGAGATTCGGTGAAGCGATGCAGCTGCTGCGTGAAAAACTAAACCAAAAAAATGTGTATTATATGAATCCTACGATGGATATGTAACAAAGGGCCGGCGCAATAGCGCCGGCTTACATATTGCTGAATATTGACACAAAAAAGCATATATTTTATAATAAAAGCAATTATTGCTTGGAGGAATGAAAATGCAGATTTTAGAACTTGTAGATGTGCATTATACATACCAAACACAGTACCAGAAGGTTGATGCATTAAAGGGGATTTCCCACCGTTTTGAGCCCGGTCTGGTACACGCGATTGTAGGAAAATCCGGTAGTGGAAAAACAACACTTCTTTCGCTGATGGCGGGACTGGATCTTCCTACCGGCGGTAAAATTCTGTGTCAGGGAATTTCCACAGACGAAGTAAATCTTGAAAAATACCGCAGAGAAAATGTAGCGGTTATTTACCAAAGCTTTCGTCTGTTTCCCTTGCTGACAGTTGCAGAAAACGTTATGTATCCGATGGAGCTGCGTGGTGTAAAGCCGAAAGCTGCCCGTGAAAAAGCAAAGAAGCTTATCGAAAAGGTGGGTCTTCCTGAGTCCTCCCTAGACCGCTACCCTACTATGCTATCGGGTGGTGAACAGCAGCGGGTTGCCATAGCCCGCGCTCTGGGAATGGACACCAAAATCCTTCTTGCAGATGAGCCCACTGGTAACCTGGATACTGCAAACAGTGAAAACATTTTTTCAATTCTGCAATCCCTTGCTCACGATGAGGGTTACTGCGTAATTATCGTTACCCACGACCTTGCTTTAGCAGAGAAAGCAGACTGCATTCTGGAGCTGCAGGACGGCGCTGTAAAGGCGTAAGGAGGAACGAAATGATCTTACGCAACGGAATAAACAGCACCCTGCGCGCCCGTGGGCGGAGTGTGCTGTTTACATTCTTAATACTGATTCTAACCATATCGCTTACACTGGGTATGGGGACGTGGGCTTACAGCTCTGCACTGCTTTCCCAGATGGACGATACCTATACCTCCATTGCGCTGGTAGAATATATGGGAGCTGACTATCCCAACCAGGACATAGCCGATTCCTATGCCCGCGCAGCTGCTGAGGCGCTGAATACCGATGCATTTCAAAATATCAAAGGCGTTCAGCTGTGGGAAAATACCGACCGGACGCTGGCAACCGTTGACGGTTATACCCGTATGCAAGGCGATGTGCCATACGAAGATTACGGCGTTTTGGTATGCACATCGTTCCTGCCTGTACATACCGACGGTATTGTCCCCTACACAGAAAGCCAGTTGCCACGGGGCAAAGATTTGGCAATTACCGATTATGCAAACTGGAAGGCAAGACTCTTTACCCGAGATGTAGCCTCGCCCTGGGTTGATTTATACTTAACTGACGGTGAAGACCGCTATTACCGCTATTATACAGACCCTGCGATGCAGGAAGACTGGGGCGGAGAGTACAACGCAGAAACCGGCAACATTTATTTTACAAAAGAACAGTTACCCGAAAGTTTTATTGTATTAATTCAAAACGAATATTACTCCACATACCGGTATTTTCTCAACGGCAGGCTGGATTTTTCTCTAACAAAAAAGCGATTTAATTCTGATTTGGTTACGTTTTCTTATGAAGCCGAAACCGATACCTACTACGGAGAAGGCAAAATAATCCGCGCGTACACCGGTATTTGTGTCGACCCTCTATACAGTCGTGAATATGACAGCGATTTTCTTATGACTTTGGTGCCGGATCAACAGGGGCTGAATATTGAAACCGGAAAACGTTATGTAATTCACGGTATATTCAGTCCGGACGGAAACAACCACAACAATTTTGTATTGGTGCCGTTTGAGGACGAAACAGATATACCTGCGTGGCAGGAAATCACCGACGGAACCTATGACCGTATTTTCGATGACTATGCCCGCAAATACGAAGTTGCCAACAGCTTTATTCGGCTGGAAGCAAGCAAAAACGTGTCGGCTTTGGAGGTATTTCAGCAAAATATTCTTCATTTACAGGAAGGCAGATTCCCTGCTGCCGGCGAGTCCGGCGTCTGTGTGATTACCCACGATATTGCCCAGCAGCTTAACGTCAGTTTGGGCGATACTGTAGATTTAACTGTACTCTCCTCTAATGCAGATGACCGGTTTGAGTTAGAAGGAACTGAGGAAAAAGCGCTTGAAATCGTCGGTATTGCGACAGGTAGTGAAGACCACCACGGCTGCGTCTGGGTATCGGACGCCGAAGGCAGCTATACCTCTCCCCTTTTCGGCTATCAGCTGGGACAAGCTGTGCTGGATAACGCAACTGCCCGTCAGGCAGCAGATGCAATTGCTGCACTTTGCGGCGATAATATCCGGGTTACATTATATGACCAGGGCTACTCCGCAGCTGCGCAGCCTTTGCAGACTATGCAAACAACTGCTACCGCTGTTACTGTTGCAGCAGCCTGCGGTACTGTGGCAGTATTACTGCTGTTTGCATTTCTGTTTGTAGGCAGACAGCGGGAAACTGTGCAAGTTCTTATTTCATTAGGAACGCCAAAAGCAAAAATTTGCCTTTGGTTACTGTCCGGCGCTGCGCTTATTTGCGGGATATCGGCTGTTCTGGGCGCAATCATCGGCGGAGCCTCCCTAAGATATATTGTGCGTGCTGCTTTGGCGGCCTCCAGCAGTCTGTATGCAGCCGATCAGCGCTACAGCGAAGCTGCAATTGGCTTTGTAAAAGAAGCCCTGCAACCAGCAACTGTGCCGCTGTGGCCTGCGATTATATCGGCGGTTGTTATATTTTTGCTGGCGCTTACACTTTGCCTGGTTTTCTTGCGTCTTGCAAGCAAGCAGCATACACCAAAGCGGGGAAAACAGACAGTGCGTGTACCGAAAAGCGGAACAAGCACAACTGGAAACGGCCCTCTGCGCTTTGCTTTACTCAGCGCAAAGCGGGGCGGCTGGCGCTCTGTGGTTGTTCCGGTTGCTGCATTGATTCTTTCTGTGCTGCTGGGAATCCTGTCCTATGGTGCTCAAAATTGGAGCGCGCAGATTGATACATTATACCGGGACACAAAAATTACCGGCCTAACCGTCAGCACTAACGGCAGGCAGGATACCGGACTTTTAGTGCCGGCAACCAGCGCAAGAGCCCTGTGGAAGTCAGATCTGTTAGAGGATATTGCCCTTTCTATCGGCTGGAATTACTGGCTGGAAGATGAGATTCCCTACTTTGGTGAAGGTGAATTCGCAGAATACCGGAAAGAAGAATGGATCAGTAAGCAGCCGCAAATCGTTGCGCTCAACTCTTTCGCCGCAGCGCCGGAATTTATGCATGGTTTGTCCCCGAAGGTAACGTGGATTGACGGTTTTGATGAAACATTTCTTTCCGGTAATGAATACTACTCGTTTATGACCACCCGTTTTTATGCAAGCGAAGGCGCAATTCTCAGGCAGGAAAACGAAGAAATTGCATACCCTTGCATTGTCAGTCAGCAATTCTTAAACCGGCGGCAGCTGGAGCTGGGTGAAGAATTTTACGCTGCAATGCATTTTAAGCACTACCCCTGGGAGGAAGAACGGTATGTAAAGCTCTACCCTGTTGGCGTATTTGAGCAAACTTCCATAAAAGCAAACATTTACGTTCCGCTTAGCTTTTGGTGTGATCCGGATTGGATTACCGGCCAGCAGGATTTGTTAGAGCCGGGAGAGCGTCCTTCTATTGGCTTCCGTACCAACGAGGGCAGAGACCAGTATTTATTTAACACAACGAACTTTGCAACCTGTGTATTTACACTAAAGCAGGCGTCCTGTCTGGAGCAATTGCGTGATTACCTGACAGAAAATAAATTCAGTCAGGTGCGAAATCTGTCCTCCAACCGCACAACAATTCTGCTGCGGGATCAGACATTTGTAGAAACCGTTGATGGCTTAGGCCGCTACATCAGCTTCAGCCGGCTCCTCTTCCCTGTTCTTTTCGCGGTGGTCGCCTTGCTGGGATTCATTATATCCTGGCTGATGATCAGCGGCAGACGTATGGAATTTGCCATTCTCCGCGGATTAGGCGCATCGAAGGTACGGGTGTTTCTGTCCTTCTTTGAAGAGCAGCTCGCGCTGTGCCTGTGCGGCTGCATTTTGAGTGCGCTTGCTTTGCTGGCGTTAACCGGCTTTGGCGTATCTCAGTATGTGGCAATCCTGATATTCCTTGTTTGCTACCTGTCCGGCTGCGCTTTGTCGGTGATTGCGGTAGGTAAAACAAATTTAATGCGACTTTTGTCCGAAAGAGAATAGGAAAAATCCCCGGAGATTATCTCCGGGGATTTAATTTATACTTTTCTTTCTATAAGCGCTTCTGCGTATGCAGTCAAAAATTCGGTATTCTCAAAACAGCTCAGCGCTTCAAGGGCTTTTTGGGTATGTTCTTTCACCAATGCGCCGCACTTTTCTATGCCGTAAAGCTGAACAAAGGTATTTTTTGTCGCATCAGTGCCTACCGCCTTGCCCAGCTGATTTGCGTCGCCAATCACGTCCAGCATATCATCGCGAATCTGGAACGCCAGGCCAAGATGTGTGGCAAATTGCGATGCTGCCGCTAACTGCTGCTGCGTGCCGTTTCCGGCAAGTACGCCAAGCATACAGGCCGCGCGAACAAGAGCGCCGGTCTTTCTAGACTGAATATCCAGCACCTCCTGCTCTGTACATTTGCGCTGCTCACTTTGCATATCCAGCACCTGACCGCCCACCATACCGCACTCACCTGCGCAGCTGGACAGAATATCAACCGCCTGAATTCTGACCTCAGCAGGAAGTTTTGCGCCAGATAGCTGGGAAAATGCCGCTGTCAGCAGTCCGTCTCCTGCCAGAACTGCCATCGCCTCGCCATATACCTTATGATTGGTAGGCTTACCGCGACGCATATCATCATTGTCCATACAAGGCAGGTCATCGTGGATTAAGCTGTATGTGTGAATCATTTCAACAGCAGCTGCAAACGGAGTAGCCTTTTTCCAGTCATCGCCGCACATTCTGCAAAATTCAAAAGCAAACACAGGACGCAAACGTTTTCCGCCCGCTAACAGGCTGTAGCGCATTGATTGAAAAAGGACTTTCTGCGGCTCACTCTCGTAGTCAAAGCAGCTTTCCAGATACTGCTCAATCGCGGAAATATACTCTGCATTACATCTGGTAAGCAATTCATTCATCTGTGAACGCCTCCTTCACAGGCTCCCCGTCGGCGCCAGCGGTGATTTTATCCACCTGCATCTGCGCCTCGTCCAGGAGTTTGCCGCAGCGCTCAACAAGCTGTGTGCCTTCCTGAAAGAGTTTCAGTGAATCATCCAGTGTAACTTCGCCTTTTTCCATAAGACGGACTATCTGCTCAAGCCGTTCCATACCGGCTTCAAATGTTTCATTTTTCTTATTCATTTTGCAGTCTCCTTTATGTCAGAAATGACTGAATGAAGTGTACCGTCGCTGACTTGAATTTTCAGCGTATCTCCTGTTGCAACCTGCTTTACCGAGCGAATTACACTACCTTGTGTGTCAAGTGCCATAGCATAACCTCTTGCAAGAACCTTCAGCGGACTCATTGCATCGAGCTTTGCCACGTTGGTTAAAAAAGCTCTCTGGTAGGTATGAATGTTGCTTTTCTGGGCGGCAAAAAGACGGTCTTTCAGGTGCTGAAGTGTCTGCTTTCTGCCCTGTAAATACGTGGCAGGGCTCTGCAGTGTAGGGCTGGAGGCAAGAATACCAAGCTGTTTTCTAGCGCTTATCAATCGCTGACGCAGAGCAGTTGCTATCGAAATATTGGCAGAATCCAGTACTTGATACAGCGATTCTTTATCCGGCACAGCAAGCTCCGCTGCATTGGAAGGCGTAGCTGCCCGCAAATCCGCAACAAAGTCTGCAATCGTAAAGTCCGGCTCGTGTCCAACAGCGGAAATAACCGGAATATCAGACCGGTAAATGGCTCTGGCAACCGCTTCCTCATTAAATGCCCACAAATCTTCGATCGATCCGCCGCCCCGTCCAACAATCAGTACATCTGCAAGCTTATGCACATTTGCATAATCAATGGCGGCAGCAATCTCTCCTGCTGCCTCCGTTCCCTGCACACGCACCGGTAACAGGCAAACCTGCGTAAGCGGATACCGTTTCTGCAAAATCCGCAGTATATCGTGGACTGCAGCGCCGGCAGAACTGGTTACGATGCCAACTGTCGAAGGGTATTTGGGTATCGGTTTCTTATGCGCAGGGTCAAATAGTCCTTGCGCCGCCAGTTTGGCTTTGCATTGCTCAAAAGCAGCATACAAGTCCCCTACTCCGTCTAAGGTCAGGCTGTTACAGTAGAGCTGATACGCGCCATCACGGGGATAGACACTGATTTTGCCCAATGCAATAACCTGCGCGCCATTTTCCGGACGGAAACGCAGCCGGACAGCGCTGGAGCGAAACATTACGCATTTTAATGACGCATTTTCGTCCTTAAGTGTGAAATAATGATGACCGGAGGGATAAACTTTATAGTTGCTGACTTCTCCTCGCACTGCAAGGTTAAGAAGCAGCGGATCTGTGTCCACCATCGACCGGATATATTCATTTATCTGGGTGATAGAAAGAACTTTTTGGGTCATATTACCCCTCCTGATCCCGATAGGCTAGAATAGCAACGCCCAAAGCGTTGTCTGTTGAAAACCGGGGATTTGCAAAAACAGGAGAAAAAGGCTCCATTTCCCTGCGCAGCATCGAATTCGCGCTAACGCCACCGGAAAAAATAATCGGCAGGTCCGGATATGCCTTAATTGCATTGTGTGTAGCGCAAAACACCGCGTGGCACACACTTGCCAGCGCATACGCCGCAGTTTTTTCTTTATCGTTACACGCTGCAAAATAAGACACAACCTTATTTTGCACGCCGGATAAAGAAAACTCCAAATTGCTGCATTTTACCGCGAACTTATCCGGCGACTGCACCGACTGGCTTAGGGTATCCAGCGACTTTCCTGCCGGAAACGCAAGTTCCAGCAGCTGCCCTGTGCGGTCAATCAGCTGACCGGCAGAGATGTCCGTGGTGCCTCCGATGCGCTCACAGTCCACATTCTTTCCATTCGGCTTTACAAGCAGCAGTTCGGTTGTTCCGCCGGATAAATGCCACGCAAGGTGGGGCTGGTCAAGTAAATCCATTCTGTCTCCACTAAATGCAGCAGCGGCAATGTGCCCCTGCTGGTGGGAACAGATAAACAGCGGTACGTGCAGCGCGTCTGCCAGCAGCTTTGCGTGGGAATATCCAACAGTGAAGCAAGGCATATAACTGCCTTCCACAGCCCGGGGGCGTGTGCTGACACCGACAGCCGCAACTGTATCTGCCGATAAATTGGAAAACAGCCTGCCGGTAAGCTCCGGCAGGCTTTGTGTATGGTGAAATACGGCATCGCTTTGCCGCAGACCGAGCTGGCCTGCTTTTACCGGTAACAGCTGAGAATGATTGATACCCTCAGTTCCGTCGAAGGCAGCGATTGATGTTGTGTAGTTACTGGTATCAAAACCAATTACATTCATTGAGTAACCTCGTTTGTAAGGCTTCTGGCAAATGCGCCAAGAATACCGTTGATAAATGCGCCGGCATCGTCTCCGTCATAAGCCTTTGCAATGCGGACAGCTTCAGAAATTGCCACACCGGTAGGCACGTCTTCTACGTAAAGAATTTCAAAGACCGCAAGCTGCAGAATTGCGCGGGCAAGCCTTGAAATACGGGTAATATCCCAGGAAATTGAAAAACTTTGAATGATATTGTTAAGGTCCTCTGCCCGATTGGCTACGCCGGCGACCACATTATCGATATACGCCAGCTGCTGGCGACTGGGCCGCTCCTCATAAACAGCGTTTTCCTGAGCAAGCTTTTCATAATAGGCTTTTTCCAAGCGGGAAGCAATTACTTCCTGCGGCTCCTCACCGGTAAACTCACGGCTGTAAATCAGATGTATTGCCAGTTCTCTTGCGTTGGCACGTGTCATATATGCTACCTCTTACTGACGAACAATACCGCAAACATTCACATTTGCAGAGGTTACCTTTACGCCTACCATAGATTCAATAGCGGCAGTAATTGCCTCCTGCGCAGCTTTTGCGACTTCTACAACACTATGACCGTAACTGACGTTGATGTTGCAGTCAATAGAAACAGAGTCATCGGACGCAATGGCAATCTTCATACCCTTGCCCCAGTTCTTCTTTCCGATCAGTTCTGCAATGTCAGCGCCGGGCTTGACACTCAGAGATACAACGCCCTCTACTTCACCCACAGTGTGGGAAACAATCGCAGCAATGACGTCCTCAGAAATCATAACAGAGCCGGCGTCCTGCATTTTTACGATATACTGCTTATTATCGGCCATAATAACCTCCAAATTACTGTAGTGCTGAATGCACAACGGATTTTAATCTATTGTAACACAAAATCAGGAAAATACAACTGTTTTCTTTCTGTGTAAACGCCAAAAAGCTCCCTGCAATGCAGGGAGCTTTTTTGAAAATCACTTATTCTTTGCAGCCTTTTTAGCAGCCTTTGCCTTAGCGCGCTCTTCCTGACGCTTCTTCGCCTCTGCCTGAGCAGCAGCTGTAGCAGTCTCGTTAGTGGAAATTGCCCACTTTGCAAACTCAATACGTACCTGATCAGCACTGGTTTCAAGAACGAACTTATCGTCCTTAACGTTTACCACAGTACCGCAAACGCCACCGATGGTAACTACGCGGTCGCCGGTTTTAACGGAAGAACGCATCTGTTCCGCTTCCTTCTTGCGCTTATTTTCAGGCCGGATCAGCATAAAATAGAACACACCAACCATAACGACCAGCATAATAATCATACTGCCGCTACCGCCGGGATTTGTACCAGTTAAAAATTGCAACATAAGAATACTCCTTTGTTAGTAGTGTTGTAAATATTATACCATTATGCCAGCAAAAAGCAAGGGAAATTTAGATTCTGCGGCTTAATTTCTCAGAATATTCATTTCTGAACTGCGCAAATGTTCCGTCATCGAGCGCTTTACGGATTTTCTCCATCAATTTATTGTAGAAATACAGATTATGCATAACACTTAGGCGCATTGCCAGCATTTCGTCGGCCACAAACAGATGGCGGATATAAGCTTTAGAATAACGTTTGCACACGGGACAGTCGCACTCCGGATCAATGGGACTTAGATCCTTTGCGTATTTTGCGTTTTTCAGGTTAATTGCGCCCTGCCAGGTAAACAGTCTTGCGTGGCGCGCGTTACGGGCAGGCATCACACAGTCGAAGAAGTCAACACCTCTGGCAACACCCTCGATAATATTGGTAGGTGTACCAACACCCATTAAATAACGGGTTTTATCCTTCGGCATATGCGGCTCAACTGCTTCGATGATGTCATACATCTGCTGAGCGGTCTCACCTACCGCAAGTCCACCGATGGCATAGCCGGGTAAATCCAAATCCGCAATACGCTTCATATGGTCCACGCGGATATCTGCATATATGCCACCCTGGTTGATGCCCCAGAGCATTTGTTCTTTATTAACCGTATCCGGCAACTGATTTAATCTGGCGTTCTCCGCCTTGCACCTTTCCAGCCACCGATAGGTGCGGTCAACACTCTGCTTTACATACTCACGGGGCGCAGGATTTTCGATGCACTCATCAAATGCCATACAAATATCCGAGCCCAGATTAGACTGAATCTGCATACTCTCCTCTGGTCCCATAAATATTTTTCTTCCGTCAATGTGGGAGGAGAAATATACGCCCTCTTCCTTAATTTTTCTGAGTGAGGAAAGGCTAAACACCTGAAATCCGCCGGAATCCGTCAAAATCGGCCCTTCCCAGGTCATAAACTTATGCAATCCGCCGCATTCTTTCACCAGCTGGTCGCCGGGTCTTAAGTGAAGATGGTAAGTATTACTCAGCTCCACCTGACAGCCGATATCCTTCAAATCCTTTGCGCTGAGCGCGCCTTTAATTGCGCCCTGTGTGCCGACATTCATAAAAACCGGCGTCTGTACCTGACCGTGCGCACAGGTAAACACACCGCGACGGGCGCTTCCTTCCGTTTTCAAAAGTTGAAACATACATTACCTCGTTTCACCGAATAACCGGTAATTACTCCAGGAGCATCGCATCACCAAATGAGAAAAAGCGATACTTTTCCTTAACAGCCTCACTGTAGGCGTGCAATATGTGTTCCCTGCCTGCAAAGGCGGAAACAAGCATGACCAATGTACTTTCAGGAAGATGAAAGTTTGTAATCAAGGCGTTCATCGCCTTAAATGTATATCCGGGGAAGATAAAAATATCCGTCCATTTGGAGCCAGCCTCAAAACTGCCGTCATCATTGACAAGGGATTCCAGCGTTCTGCAGGCAGTTGTGCCTACGCATATAATGCGTCCTCCGGAAGCTTTTGTTTCATTGAGAATTTTTGCGGTGTCCTCGTTTATCATACAAAGCTCGCTGTGCATATGGTGTTCGGAAATATCATCAGCCTTTACAGGACGGAACGTACCCAAACCCACGTGTAACGTAACAAATGCGGTTTTTACACCTTTTGCCCGAATATCCTCCAGCAGCTCGTTAGTGAAGTGAAGGCCGGCGGTAGGCGCTGCTGCGGAGCCAACCTCCCTTGAGTACACAGTCTGATACCTTTCCTGATCAGCAAGCTCTGCTTTAATATATGGCGGCAAAGGCATTTTCCCCAGCTGCTCCAGAACTTCAAGAAATATTCCATCATAATGGAACTGCACAATGCGGTTTCCGCTTTCCAGAACATCTACAATCGTGGCAGTCAGCGCGCCGCCGCCAAATACCACCTCCTGGCCTTTCAGCAGCTTTCTGCCGGGCTTTGCCAGGCACTCCCACTGTTTATTGCCCAGATCCCGCAGAAGCAACAGCTCCACAGCTCCGCCTGTGGGGCGGTTTCCTAAAAGGCGCGCAGGTAAAACGCGGGAATCATTCATTACAAGGCAGTCGCCGGGCTGCAGGTGATCAATCACATTATAAAAATGTTTGTGCGCAAGTACACCGGTATTGCGGTCCATTACCAGCAGTCTGGAATTATCCCGCTTTTCCAGCGGTGTTTGCGCTATCAGTTCTTCCGGCAGGTCATACCAAAAATCACGGGTTTTCAATGATGGACCCTCCAACAATAATTTTCATTTAGTATAGTCTATTTTTTCAACTTTTGCAACACGCAAATATGCTTACCTCTGCATAGATTGGAACGGAGGTATTTATCTATGAAGCAACCAATATTCACCGGAGTTTGCACCGCTCTGGTTACACCTTTCATTAACGGTGCTGTAAATTATCCAATGATGCAGCAGCTGCTGCGCCAGCAAATGGAGGCGGGCGTTTCAGCCGTTGTAATTTCCGGTACAACCGGCGAAGCATCTACATTATCAGATGAGGAAAAGCTCAATCTGTTTGCATATAGCAAAGCATATGTAAAAGACAGCTGCACGGTCATCGCGGGCACAGGCTCCAATTCAACTGCTCACGCAGTATCCTTAAGTGAAGCGGCAGAAGAAGCGGGCGCAGATGCGCTCTTAATCGTATCACCTTACTATAACAAAGCAACTGCAGACGGACTGGTGGCGCACTATATGTCTATTGCCCACGCGGTTTCTATCCCTGTCATAATCTATAATGTTCCTTCAAGAACAGGCGTGGATATTCCTGTCAGTGTATATAAGAGACTTTCTGCGATTCCAAATATAGCCGGAGTGAAAGAAGCCAGCACCGACATAACAAAAGTGGCAAGAATCCGGAATGAATGCGGAGACGGTTTCCATATATGGGCAGGAAATGATGACCAGATTGTACCGGTGATTTCTCTGGGCGGTAAAGGCGTCATATCCGTACTATCAAATGCGTTTCCTAAAGAAACGATTGCACTTGCCGATGCTGCTCTGGACGGAGATTTTGACACAGCATCAGATTTACAGTGTCAGTTAATGCCAATGATTGATTTGCTGTTTTGCGAGGTAAACCCTGTTCCTGTAAAAGCAGTTATGAAAAAAATCGGCTTTGATTGCGGCGATTGCAGACTTCCGTTAACTGCGCTTTCAAACGCAAATCAAGCACGGCTGGATAAATTCTTTGCCTAAGAAAGAAGGGCGGCAAAGCCGCCCTTTCATCTATTATTCCAGTACTGCCTTGTGGAACACTTTTTTACCTTTACGAATCTTAACACCTTGCTGCAGCATTTGTGCGCTGACTGCGAAGGTAGGGGCGCTCACTTTTTCATCATTAACAAACACGCCACCCTGCTCTACCAGCTGACGGGCCTGCTTATTGGACGGCGCAAGACCACACAGCACCATAAGGCTTAAAATACCGATATTTCCATCGGTCAGCTTATCTGCAGGTACTGTTGTAGTGGGCATATCCGCGCTGTCAGCATTGCCGGAGAAAAGCGCTTTAGCCGCATTCTGGGCCTTTTGGGCTTCTTCCTCACCGTGGACAAGCTTTGTCAGCTCATAAGCAAGAATTTCCTTAGCGGTGTTCAGTTGTGCGTCCTTCCAGGAATCCATTTCGTTAATCTGCTCCAGCGGCAGGAAGGTCAGCATACGGATACACTTGAGCACGTCGGAGTCCTCAACGTTACGCCAGTACTGGTAGAATTCAAAGGGTGTAGTTTTGTTAGGATCCAGCCAGACTGCGCCCTTAGCGGTTTTACCCATTTTCTTGCCTTCGGAATTAAGCAGCAGAGTAATTGTCATCGCGTGGGCGTCCTTACCCAGCTTGCGGCGAATCAGCTCTGTTCCGCCCAGCATATTGCTCCACTGGTCGTTACCGCCAAACTGCATATTACAGCCGTAATTCTGGTACAGATAGTAGAAGTCATAGGACTGCATAGGCATATAGTTAAATTCCAGGAAGGACAGACCCTTTTCCATTCTCTGCTTAAAACACTCTGCGCGCAGCATATTGTTTACAGAGAAGCAGCCACCGATTTCGCGGATAAAGTCCACATAGTTGAGCTTCATCAGCCAGTCAGCGTTATTTACCATCATAGCCTTGCCTTCGCCGAACTCGATGAAACGTTCCATCTGCTTTTTGAAACATTCGCAGTTGTGCTCAATGGTCTCCGGTGTCATCATAGAGCGCATATCCGTTCTGCCGGAGGGGTCGCCAATCATCGCAGTGCCGCCGCCAATCAGCGCAATAGGACGCTTGCCCGCCATTTGCAAGCGCTTCATAAGGCAAAGCGCCATAAAATGACCGACGTGGAGAGAATCTGCAGTGGGGTCAAAGCCGATATAAAAAACCGCCTTGCCGTTATCGATCATATTCCGGATTTCTTCTTCATTTGTTACCTGAGCAATCAAACCTCTGGCAACCAGTTCATCATAAACTTTCATAATATCTCCTTTCAAAAGAAAACGTCCTCTGCCAAATCGACAGAGGACGTAAAAATTACGTGGTACCACCTCAAATTCAGTGCAAAAGAATCTGCACCCTCAAGCAGCGCTATCGGGCTTACCCGTCCTCCCCTACTCACAGTTCAGAAAGGCCACTCCGGAAGGTAATTCATTGGCTTTGCCGCTGCCTTGCACCAACCGGCAGTTCTCTTTCGGAATGTCGCCAACTACTAAATTCCATCAATGTGTTGTTGCTATTTTATACCAATGAAGCGGTTTTTGTCAAGTGATACTTGAACTTGAGGCAAATGCTTAATTTTGCAGCATCTCCTCAGCGCTTTTGAGTGTAATCTCGGTAATGTTCGCGCCACCGATGATGCGCGCCAGTTCCTGCTTGCGTCCCTCAAAATCCAGAGGTGTAACAGTTGTGTATGTGCGGCCGTTTCGCTCCTCTTTGGCAATCAGCATATGGGTGTCAGCCAACGCTGCCAGCTGGGGCAAGTGCGTTACGCAAAGCACCTGCTTGCATTGAGAAACACTCTTTAATTTTTGGGCAACTTTTTGCGCCGCGCGTCCGGACACGCCTGTATCAACCTCATCAAAAATCAAAGTGTCGATGCTGTCCTGCTCTGCAAGCACATTCTTCATCGCAAGCATAATGCGGGCAAGCTCACCGCCGGAAGCGACTTTATTAAGAGGCTTCAGTGCCTCGCCGGCGTTGGCAGACATATAAAACGCCACATTATCGGCACCATTGATACTAAGTTCTGTTTCTGTAAAATTGCAGCAAAACTGTACTCTGGGCATATCCAGCTGGGAAAGCTCAGAAAGAATTCTCCGGGATAAGCCATCTGCGCCTTCGCACCGCTTTTTCCGCAACTGCAGCGCAGTTTCCCACGCCGCTTTCTCGGCTTTTGACAGCTTGCCTTGCAGTTTTTCAACAAGGTCATCGGCAAATGTGATTTCATCAAGTTCCCTTTGCGCATTCTTTAGATATGTCAAAATGTCATCACAGGTTGCGCCATACTTTCTCTTCAGCCGGTGTATGCAATCCAGACGGCTCTCAATCTGGTCCAGTTCTTCTGCGCTGTAGGACAAGTCGTCCCTTGCGCTGCGAACTTCCTCAGCTGCGTCCTGCGCCTGATACATCAAATTTGCAACCGTTTGATGCATCGCATCAAATGTATCGGTATAGCGGGATAGTCGCGCCAGCTCCCGCTCAGCTTCAGCCAGCAAGCCAACAGCGCCGTCCGAATCATCGGTGCCGTACAGACAGGAAAATGCCGCATAAATGCTGTCGCTGATTTTTTCTGCGTTTTGCAATACCTTTCTGCGCTCTTCCAGGATTGTATCCTCACCGGAAGTAAGATTCGCCTTAGTAATCTCTTCAATCTGGTATTGCAGTGTTTCTGTACGGCGCAGCTTCTCAGCCTCGTCCATATTCATATTGGCAATGGCCTGCCGAAGCTTACAAACTTCATCATATTGAGACTTATATGCTTCAATCAGTGTATTTGTTTCTGAAAAGGAATCCAGATACTGCAAATGATTCGCTTCATCAAAAAGCGCGGCAGAATCGTGCTGACCGTGAATGTTAATCAGCTGAATACCCAACTTGCGCAGCACTGATACGGATACCAATGTGCCGTTGACACGGCAAATGTTCTTTCCGTCCAGAAAAATTTCCCGGGAAATGACAATCTCACTATCGTAGGATACGCCGTTTTCTGCAAACCAATTAAGCTCCGGAATCTGGGTAAACACAGCCTGCACATAGGCCTTTTCCGCACCTGTACGGATCATATCCCGGTAAGCGCGTTCACCCAGTATGGCAGAAATCGCATCAATGACAATGGATTTACCGGCGCCTGTTTCACCGGTTAGTATGTTAAAACCTGTATGGAAATTAATTTCTGCGCATTCAATTACTGCAATATTCTCTATATGAAGCAAACTCAGCACAGGACATTCCCCCAAATTAAGCTAAAATACTCTTAATTTCTCCGTAAAATGCGGCAGCAGAATTGGTGTCGCGCATAACTACCATAACCGTGTCATCTCCGGCAAGAGAGCCAACTACCGCATTCATATTCATCGAGTCGATTGCAGCGCCGGCAGCAGAGCCGAGACCGGGCAGTGTGCGAATTACAAGAATATTTTGGGCATAGTCAAAATTAATCACACACTCACGGAAAATCTTGTTGAGGCGATTGCTGAAGCCAACAGATGTTTCACGGGCAGCGGTTGTGTAGCGGTATGTGCCCATACTGGTAAGTTCTTTAATAATCTGGAGTTCTTTAATATCTCTGGAGATTGTTGCCTGTGTTCCCTGGAAACCTTCCTTTTTCAGCTCAGCCAGCAGCTGTTCCTGTGTCTCAACATTTTGCGTGGAAATGATTTCCATTATTTTTGCCTGTCTTTGACTTTTCAATTTCCTCACCTCAATTATTTTTGAATTTTGCGTTCACAACATCATAGAAGCTGCGGTCTTTTAACCGCACCAGCTTTGTTGCCAGGTTTGATTTACGTATGGTTGCCACATCGCCCATATTCAGACGAATGGCCTTGCCGCCATCTACGGATAAATATGCATTGCGCCGGGCATTGCGGCTGATGCCTACTGTAATTACCCGCTTTTCTGAAGATACAATGCAACGGCTTGCCACATCGTGGGCGCAGATGGGCGTTATAAGAATACTGTGGGCATCGGGCTCCACAATAGGTCCTCCTGCAGATAAGCTGTAGGCAGTAGATCCGGAGGGTGTGGCTACAATAATGCCGTCCCCGCCGCACTCCATCGCCTGTACGCCATCGCAGCATACGCTAAGATGGACGATTCTGGCAACCGCGCCTTTTGTTACAACTGCGTCATTAAGGCATATGTCGTGGAAAATAATATCTCTGTCCCGATGCACAGTAACGTCCAGCATCATACGCTCATCGATTGTGTAATCGCCGGCGGCAATTCGCTGCAGCTGGGAAATCTCGCTGCTTTCAAGCTCCGCCATAAATCCCATTGTGCCGATATTTACGCCTAGAATAGGTACATTTTGCCGGGTCGCTGTCTTTGCCATATGCAGTATTGTTCCGTCGCCGCCAAGGCAAATCACCATTGAAGCGCCGGGCAATTCCCTATCCAGTCTGGAAAAACGCAGGTCTTTCGGCAGATCGTAAGTTCTGTCCACCTCAAATGGCAGGCAAAGCTTCACTTCCACGCCTGCCTCCTGCAGCACCTGCATCGCCTGCCGCACTGTCTGGAAATTTTTATCGCGGTAGGGATTCGGCGTTATGATCACTTTGTTCATAATTATCACCCATTCAGATTTTGGTGTGCGCCGGCAACCACCTGCGCTGTATTCGGAGAAAATCCGGTATCTTTGTCAAGGGATAAATGTGCTAAAAATTCGATATTTCCCTCCGGTCCCTTAACCGGAGAATGGGTCAGACCCAAAATGTGGAAGCCCAGACCGGTCGCCAGGGAAATGAAATTATCGAGCACTTCCTTGTGGGTTTCCGGCTCTCTGACAACGCCTTTTTTGCCCACCTTGTCTTTTCCTGCTTCAAACTGCGGCTTAATCAGACACAGCACCTGACCGGTTGGCTTAAGAAATGTTTTGATAACCGGCAAAACAATATTCAAGGAAATAAAGCTGACATCAACCACAGACAGGTCGAGTGGCTCGCCCAGCTGTTCCGGTGTAACGTAGCGGACGTTCGTTCGCTCCATAACCACTACCCGCGGGTCAGAGCGGATTTTCCAATCAAGCTGTCCGTAACCTACATCAATAGCAAACACCTTACTGGCGCCCTGCTGCAGCAGACAGTCTGTAAATCCGCCTGTCGATGCGCCCGAATCGCTGCAGACAAAACCGGTGGGATCAACGCCGAAATCCTTCAGTGCTTTTTCAAGCTTTAAACCGCCTCTGCTCACATACGGACAGCTGGCGCCACGGACCTCAATACTGACCGACTCTTCAAATGACGTGCCGGCTTTATCTGCTTTTTGCCCGTCCACGTACACCGATCCGCTCATAATGATTGCCTGCGCCTTAGCACGGGTCTGCGCATAGCCTTGCTCTACAAGAAGCACGTCAAGTCTTTTCTTCACTTTCACTGCTGTACCTCCAAAATATACGAGCAGATGCTTTCTGCATCAAGGCCGTAATGTCTATATAATTTATCTACTGCGCCGTGTTGAATGTACTGATGTCCTAAGTTCAATTCTTTTACTGTACAATCCGGACATTGTGCATGTAACGCGTGGGAAAGCGACTCCGCAATTCCACAGTTACCGCTGACTTCCTCCACAATCACAACTGCGCCATTGTCTGCCTTGGCGTTAAGAATTTCGTTAACGGGTAAAGGCTCAATTTGCATTAAGCGCAGTACAGTAAACTCCTTGCCCTTCTGAGAAAGCAGGTTGGCTGCCTCAAGTGCCTGGTCAATCAACGTGCCATACACAATCAGAGTTCCGTCGCTGCCTGTACGGCAAACCTGCAACTTTTCACCCTGCTCCCAGGCAGAAGCATTATATCCGCGGTTTCCGCCGCGGGGATAACGAATCGCCACTGGACCGGACTGCTCCAAAACAGCCCAGCGCAGCATCTGCCGCAGTTCTTTTGTTGAGGCAGGTGTCAAAATTGTTAAATTAGGCGCGTGCCGCAAAAAACCAACATCATATATACCGTGATGGGTTTCACCGTCTTCACCTACAAGACCGGCGCGGTCAACAGCAAACACCACGTGCAGATTCAGCATACATACGTCCTGCAAAATCATATCATATGCCCGCTGCAGGAATGTGGAATAAAGCGCGACCACAGGTATCATACCCTGTTTTGCCAGACCGCCCGCCATAGATACCGCGTGTTCCTCTGCGATACCTACGTCCAGCATTCGTTTGGGATAGCGGCTGTTAAACTCCAGTAGTCCTGTACCGCCGGGCATAGCAGCAGTAATTGCGCATACCCGTCCGTCCAGCGCTGCCAGCGACAGCATTTCCTGTCCAAATGCGTCGGAAAATGTTTCTGTGCTGCTTTTCAAGGGCTCACCTGTAGCCGGGTCAAATTTTCCAATACCGTGGAACAGCTTGGGGTGCTCCTGAGCAGGCGCGTATCCCCTGCCCTTCTCGGTTAAAACGTGTAAGACAACAGGTCTGTTCATTTCCTTTGCAATTCTTAAAAGGGAAATGAGATTTTCCACATTATGTCCGTCTACCGGTCCAAGATAGGTAAATCCCATACTCTCAAAAATTGTAGTGGGAATGAGCATTCTGCGCAGATTGTTTTTGAGCGCGTGAATCACTTTATGAATCACCCTGCCAAGGGCTGTACGCTGCAGAAAATTACTGTAGCGCACCTTCATACCCAGATATCGCTCCTTACTGCGCAGCTGGCGCAGATGGGACGCCATACCGCCAACATTGCGGTCAATAGATAAGGCATTGTCATTCAGAATAATGACCATCGGCTCACCGCTGACCGCCGCATTACAAAGACCTTCATACGCCATACCGCCGGTAACTGCGCCATCACCCATAAGTGCAACCACATTGTAGTTTTGTCCGCTTAATGTTCTGGCTTTCGCCATACCCAGCGCAATAGACACCGAACTGGAGGCGTGGCCGGCAACGAATGCATCACAATCGCTTTCGGAGGGCTTTGGAAATCCTGCCAAACCGCCAAATTGACGCAGTGTGTCAAACTTCATCTGCCGACCTGTCAATAATTTATGAATATATGACTGATGACCGACATCGAAAACAAGCCGGTCTTTTTCAGTATTAAAAACAGTTTCAATAGCGACAGTCAGCTCCACAACACCCAGATTCGATGCTACGTGGCCGCCGGTTTTACTCACGTGAGAAATCAGGAAATCACGGATTTCCTGGCAAAGAATTTCCCGCTGCCCGGCGTCTAACTGCGCAAGATTTAGATGCCCATTGATATTCTCTAATATACTCACAGACAACACGACCTAACTTTTATTTCTTTTGAAAATCTCGGGAATATGCTTCAGCGACCAAATCAGTCTGCCGACCACAGTAACAATTTTTGTGCAGGAGCCAATTGCGTATACCTTACCGATTGCTTTGCCGCCGACTGTCAAGCCGGCAACCAACGCAGACAGCAAAAGATTGACAAGCTGCGGCCAGGAAAAATCACCCTGCTGCAGCAGCTGAACGGCAATAGTAGCAGACGCCGAACCGGAAACAACACCGCAGATATCGCCTACAACATCATTACAAATAGAGCTCACCTGCTCAGCATTGCGCAGTAAGCGAATCGATTCCTGCGCGCCGTTAATTTTTCTTGCTGCCATTGAGTGAAACGGCTTTTCGTCCGCAGATGTAACTGCAACGCCAATTACGTCAAAAATAATACCAATCAGCACAATCGCAAGCAGAATAACAAACGCCACAAAGATTGTGCTGGACTCCATAATGACATCCGACACCAGTGAAATGGTGCCGGAAATAAGTATTGTTGAAAGGAAAATGGTAATTACCCAGCGAATATTACGGCTCCTCTTTTTCTTCGAGGAGCTACTGTCAGATTTAGGCAATGCTATAATCCCCTTTATTTTAGTAAAATGACGGTAGCAAACAGGATAAATCTTACGGCTTAGGTCGGGTTGGTTTTCCCCGGACAGAACCTGCCGTTGCCGCACAGGCTGTTTCCATTTCATCTGTCCGCTCAAGTGTTGCCAGAATGAATACCCGATTGCCACTGAGTCCGTACTGTAATCCCCTGTCTGCCCAATTACGACAGCCTAGGTGTTTTCCACAGCAGAATGATCCAAAATTTTAGCTTCTTTTGCAAGTATGGTTTCCAGAGGCAATATCGGCATCTGATATGGCCATAACAGACAGCCGCGTGCTCCTCTTTCCCCGCATACTCACTCAAAGCAGGCTACACTGCACACAGCAACTCGATTCTGAGCACTGCCTTGCAGGTTCATACCTAGCTCGTACGCGGACGGGTCCCAATGTGGGATTTTTTCCGCCGTCGCACAATACTAAGTCTCCACGGAAACTGGGTCGTATGCTCTATGCCATTAGAGCGCGCCCAGAATCCTTAACCCCCAGCATCCACCCTAAACTGGGCGTAAAAAGCAGACACAAGGGACTTCATCGATGTGCCCTTCAAAGGATTTTTAGGCCCTTCCTGGATAATGGCCATTCCGACTAGGATACTGCACCGTCAAAATGTATATTATCACAGAATAATTGAATATACAAGTATAATTTCATTTTTTGCATAAATTTACAGGTGATTTTTGCATAAACATTCTATTCTCTTCCTTCTTTTGGAACAGGTTTTGTAACGCCTGTGCGGCGGGCTTTATCCAAACCGCCGGACATATGCGTCCCCGGCTCATTGGCAAATTTCGCTCTTAAGATAATGTCCTCGCCGTATTTATCCCGCAAAAAGTCTACGGTTTCATCAAGCCGCAGCTGTCTTTCGCATTGCTCCGGCGTTTTGTTGGAAAACAAATCAAACTGCATATACGGCTCTTTTGCCAGATTGGTAACCTGCACGCCAAGCTGACGCAGAGGCGTTACGCCGTCCCAGGCTTCGTCAAAGAGTCTGCACGCTGCGCGAAACAGCTCTGCCGTTGTATTGGTAGCGCCGTGCAGCTTTGCTTGATGGGAAAGATGGGAAAATGTATGGGTGCGCAAATGTATGGAAACACAGCTGCCCCACTGACTGTCGCGGCGCATTCGCATTGCCACCGTTTCGCATAAGCTCAGCAGCACCTGATAGCCGGTTTGCCGGTCGGTTACGTCCTGCGCCGTTGTAACAGAATTGCCGTAACCCTTGTTTTCAGCAGGGTCAGGCGTTACCGCATCGGCATTGCGGCCGTTGGCAAAATGCCAGATGGTCTGCCCGTGTTTACCAAGCTGTTTTTTAAGAATTGCTTCTTCCGCCGCAGCCAGTTGTCCGATGGTGGTAATTCCCAGACGCCTCAGTTTCTTTTCTGTTGCAGGTCCTACCAGAAACAAATCCCGTACCGGCAAGGGCCAGAATTTTTCCTCCATTTCCTCCGGAAATAAGGTATGGACTTTATTGGGTTTTTCAAAATCGCCTGCCATTTTCGCCAGCAGCTTATTGCTGGAAATTCCCACATTGACAGTAAAACCCAGTTCATCCAGAATTCTTGCGCGCATTTTTTCTGCTGCCAGCCGCGGGTCGCCATACAGGCGGCGCGTGCCGGTCATATCCACCCAGGCTTCATCGATGGAGTATTGCTCCACATTGGGGCTGAACTGCCGCAATATTTCCACAAAGTGGCGGGAGGCTTCTACATACAGAGGATAATCAGGGGGAACAACTACAAGCTCCGGACACTTCTCCAGCGCCTGAAACAGCGGCTCTCCTGTTTGAATTCCGTATTTCTTTGCAGGTGTGCTTTTGGCAAGAATAATGCTGTGGCGGGAAGCTTTATCCCCTGCCACTACTGAGGGAATTTCCCGCAAATCGGTTTTCTCTCCCAGCACCTTTATCCGGTACGCAGCGCTCCAGGATAAAAACGCGCTGTTTGCATCTACGTGAAAAATGACTCTGTCTGCCATATCAGTACACCTTTCTAAGCAGGCACCAGCTATGGGTGCGAATCATATACCGAAG
>JAZRGQ010000062.1:0-2461 GCA_045644405.1 Faecousia sp. | reverse complement strand
CACAGCTACCATATCCCGCAAGCAGTCTGCAAGGTAACTCCGCTTTTCAATAATCGTACCCCACGCCGCCCATACCGCCGGCTCCTGTGAGATAGACATTACATACCGGAATGCTTCCAGATTCTCCTTATGTAACAGCAGATTGCAATTTTGCTCCATCGTATCAGGATTGGTAGCCCGCTGGGCATAGACGTTAAACATAATAAAGCTGTCAAATCCGTTGCCCAATGCAATTCTCTCTACAGATTTGAGGGTGTTGTCCAAATCGCCGGGCTGGGCAGTGGACGGATTGATGCCAATACATATCAGGGGATTTTTCCCTCTTGTTCCCAGTATATACCGGTACTCAGAGTAAAAATTCGGCGCATACAGCCATTTTTCCACATCATAGTCCGCAGACGGACGGTTGGCTGCCTCCAGTGCCTGAGCAAAGGGAACCAGTGTCAATTGTTCTGTTGTTCCACTCGGTGTGTGCATTGTTGCAACCTCCAACTATTTTTACGCCCACAGCACCAAATCCACCGGAATGTCATGCGCATTTGTAGGCAGCGCCTCTACGATTTGAAATTCGTAACACAGCGCCACTGTGGGGTGTTTAGGCTCCTTTTCCAGAAAACGGTCATAAAAACCGCCGCCGTAACCCAGCCGCTCTCCGCTTTTCGTAAACGCAAGACCGGGCATCAGCACCAGCGCTGTAGGGTCATCGGCCACCGGGCCATCTGCAAACGGCTCCGGTATTCCACTGTAGCCCTTTTCTACCTGAGAAAGGTCAGTCAGGTAGATAAAACGCATTTCATCACCAAATATCTTCGGCACAGCAACCCGCTTTCCCTGGGCAAGCGCCCGCTCCAGCATCGGCACTGTGCGTACTTCTTGATTATACGGCAAATATCCGTAGATGGTTTTTGCCTGCCGGTAAAGACTGGAATTTTCCAGCTTTTCGCCTAAAACGGCGCTGATTGCCGTTATAGAATCTATATCCATCGCCCGCTTCAGCTGGCGGATATTCTGGCGCAGCTGCTGCTTATCCATTGGTATCCTCCTTTGTGTGGAACATACGAAACCACAGAGAAACCGCCGCCTGACCGGGTACACCCAGCAAAAACAGTTTCCAGATATTCTGCCGGAAGAACACCAGCAGCGTCATATAAACACTTAAAATGCTACCCCATACAATTACGGATATTAAAATTTCATTCTTACGGAAATCCTTCCAGGCAGAACGCAGACTCAGCGACACGATGGCGTTGGCAGGAATGGCATAGAAGAACGCAACCCAGCTGTAGGGAATCTCCAAACTGGAAAGTATCACAAACAGCAAAAGCGCAACAAACCAGACCAGCACCGTTGTCAGCCCCAGAATGATTCGCTTATCCGCCTTCCTTTTCAGCGTTTTCTCCACCGCGCGACCCATTGCCTGTTCCACCTTGCCGATATTTTCCGGCAGTGCATTGGGGTCTACCAGCAAATCATTGACTGTAACGCCAAATACCTCCGCCAGCTGCATCAGGGTTTGCACGTCCGGCATAGATTCTCCCCGCTCCCACTTAGAAACGGCTTTATCGGAGTAATTCAGTTTTTCCGCCAGCGCAGCCTGCGTCAGGTGGGCGTTTTTCCGGTAGGCAGAAATATTCGCTCCAATCCATTTTTTCAACATCTCGTCGTTCATAGTCCACCTCAAAACACAGTTTTATCTATATTAACAGATTTAACCGCTATTTTCAACCGAGAAACCGTGTGCTGCCTTAATTTTTTCACTGATTTGATGCATTGTCCGGCAAATTGGCGGCAAAAAAAATCGGGGATTCAAAGAATCCCCGATATATCAGTCTTCCTGAAACAGTTGCTGGGAACAATACTTTACAATCGAGCTTCTGGTAACGATGCCGATAAATGCGCCCTTATCGTCCACCACCGGAACAAAATTCTGGGCGCTTGCCCGCTGCACCAAATCGTGCATACCGGTTGTAACACGTACAGGAACATACGCTCTGCGGCGCTCAATCTCCATAATTTTACGGGCTTCCGCCTGCCGCATATCCATATAACACATATTCTTCAGCGCCCACAACAGGTCGCCCTCTGTCAATGTACCGCGGTATTCGCCTTTTTTGGTAAGTATGGGTAGCGCAGCATAACCGGCTGCTTCCATTTTCTCCAGCGCCTGACGTACAGTATAATCATCGTAGACGAAGGCGCACATCGCCTTCGGTGTTAAGAAAAACAAAATATTATTCATGGTGGCTCCTTTACAGATGCATTGGAGACTTCCGTCACCACTAACATTATAGCACAAGTTATTTGGAGAATCACGTAAATTTATTGTTAAAATATAATTGCATATGCTGAATTTTCCACCTTGTTTTTGTGCATCTTGTATATATGCATTGTTCTCCGCGCCGTAGAATCCTACTCTTCTACCGGAAGAGCGCTCTACCTGCGTCAGTAGGGTGATTTTTCC
>JAZRGQ010000061.1:0-18266 GCA_045644405.1 Faecousia sp. | reverse complement strand
TCATTAAATATCCCAGATTATTGACTCTCATATTCTGTAATACCCATCCATTCCGTCATGCACCACGACGCCCTCGTCGATAGCGATAACACGCTTTCCGAATCGCTCCACCAAATCTCTTTCGTGGGTAACCACCAGCATTGTTGTTCCCACATTGTTGATTTCCTGCAGCAGGCTCATAATTTCTAATGACCGCGCAGGGTCCAGATTGCCGGTGGGCTCATCGGCAATAATGGTAGAGGGGTTGTTTACCAGCGCGCGGGCAATCGCCAGGCGCTGCTGCTCACCGCCGGACAGTTCCGACGGGTGCCGGCGGCTCTTGTTATCAAGACCTACAAGGTCCAGAATGTACGGTACTCTTTCGCGGATTTCCTTTTCCCGCGCGCCGATAGCGCGCATAGCAAATGCCACATTTTCGTATACGGTTTTTGTATCAATCAGGCGGAAATCCTGAAACACAACGCCTACTGTCCGACGCAAATACGGCACTTCACGCTTGCGGATACGCTCCAGGGAATATCCGTTAACGTGGACATTGCCGGAGGTGGGCTTCAGCTCGCCGGTAATCAGCTTAATAATGGTGGATTTTCCGGAGCCGGAGGGACCAACCAGAAACGCAAATTCTCCGTCCTCGATCTTCATAGTTACGCCCCGCAAAGCGTGGGTTCCTACCGAATAGGACTTGGTAACATTGGTAAATTCAATCATAATACTTCTCCAAAATAAACAGTGTAACCAAATTGTAACACGTTGTAATTCTTGTGTCAATACAAGCCCACAGGAAAATACCGGAAATCAGCAAACTACCCAATTTTTCCTACTTTTGCCTGTTAAATCCGCCTTATTTCTTAGGAAACTTTCCAATCTTTACACGACATTGAGCCGCACAGAATGTGCGGCTCAATAAAAGCGATTATCTGCTCTCCCGGGAGGACAGGTATTTACGCACCATCAGCGCTACCTTGAACACGATGGCGTGGTCAAACTGACGCAGGTCAAGACCTGTCAGCTTCTTAATTTTCTCCAGACGGTACACCAGTGTGTTCCGGTGGACAAACAGCTTACGGGAGGTTTCGGATACATTCAGATTGTTCTCAAAGAACTTGTTGATGGTGAACAAAGTTTCCTGGTCCAGAGAATCGATAGAGTTCTTCTTAAACACTTCTGTCAGATAAATGTCGCAAAGGGTTGTAGGCAGCTGATAAATCAATCTGCCAATTCCCAGATTCTCATAGTTGATAATGCTCTTTTCCGTATCGAACACCTTGCCCACATCGATAGCGGTCTGGGCTTCCTTGTATGTATCTGCCAGCGCGCGCAGGTGGTTTGCAACCGTACCGATACCGATCACCGTTTTTACAAACAGCTCGTTTTTCAGAGTGTCCTCAATCTGGCGGGCGATTTTCTCCAGTTCCTCTGCGCCGCCGTTGCCGGACAGCTGCTTTACTACCGCAACGTCGGTTTCATTGATGCTCAGCACAAAGTCCTGCATTTTATCGGGGAACAGATTGCCAAGTACGTCAACCGTTGCCACGTCGCTGTGGCCCACCTGCCGCACCAGAAATACCGCTCTGGGCGCATCGGTGGCAAAGTGCAGCTCCTGGGCGCGAATATAAATATCGCCGGGCAGAATATTGTCCATAATAATATTCTTTACAAAGGTGCCTCGGTCGTGCTTTTCTTCATAAAACAGTTTTGCTTCGTTCAAAGAGATGTAGGCAAGGTTTACACAGGTTTTGGCGTACTCATCATCTCCTGTGCAAAATACCGCATATTCAAAAAAGTTTGCGCCGCTTAAAATGGGACGGAATGTTTTCTGCCCGAAGGTAACAACCTGATCGCCGCTGCCGGCAACACGCAACGCTGCGTCAGACCAGCGCTCACCCAGCAGAGCAGGCTCTGTACAGGAAATCACACTACCTTCTGCATCGATAACACCAAATGTGCGCTCAGATGCATTTTTCAGCTGCAGCATCACATTTTGAAACACACTGTTGGACATTGGAAGGCCCTCCTTAGAATCTTGCACAAATACGTAATTCACAAAATTGCCCTATCATTATACATACCTTTTGCACATTTTGCAAGTGCCTTTTGACATTTTATTGCAAAACGGCCCATTCTTTTTAGATATTTCTCCAATACCATTCCCGCCAACACAGGCTTTTTCACGTTTCTTGTGCGGCAAAATGACCGAGCTTTTTCCGTTATCCATCCAGTCCAACCGCCGTTTCCAGCAGCAAAATCTCCTGCGGTGTCAGTAGCCGTACCTGTCCTCTGGGTAAATCACCCAGGGTCAGCGCACCTTCCTGCTGCCGTTCCAGATAGGTTACCGGCAGCCCCCTGCTGGCAAGCATACGGCGTACCTGATGGTATTTACCTTCGCACACCGTTACCCGGCTCTCCCCGGGCCCCACAGGCTCCAGTACCGCCGGCAGGCAAAGTGTGCCGTCTGCCAGCGTCAGACCGGCGGCAAAGGCGCGCACATCTTCCTCACCTGCAGTTCCCTCGTGGCGGGCATAGTACACCTTTGCCACCTCTTTTTTGGGGGAAATCAGTCTGTGGAGCAGTTCGCCGTCATTGGTAAACAGCAGCAGTCCCTCGGTGGCTTTGTCCAGACGGCCCACCGGCTTCAAATCCCAGTGCTGCATTTGCTGCGGCAGAAGCGCCATTACTGTAGGCTCCTTTTTATCCTCTGTGGCTGTTACATAGCCTGCAGGCTTATTGAGCATAACCACCGCGCGCCCCAGTGTCTGCAGTGCCTGCCCGTCAAGACAGATTCCCTGTCCGTCCACTTTCAAGCCGTTATCGTACACCGTAACGCCGTTCACCGTTACCCGTCCCGCCTTTATGAGGGCTTTCACCTGGCTGCGGGTTCCCGCGCCGCAGTCGCATAAAAATTTATCCAACCGTTCCATAGTTTCTCCGTTCTAGCCCGTCCATTTTCAGAATAGGCTATAATGCAATTCTAAAAACAGGAGGCTTTTTTATGATGGTAATGACCAAAAAGGTAGATTTTAAAAAAATCGCCATCGGTTTGATTGCCGCAATCGGCGTCATTGTAGCGCTGCTGATGCTGCTGGGCGGCGGAAATGACGCCGCGTCCACCGCGGTTTCCACCGTTTCCGACAACGATGCGCGGGTACAGTTTTTAACCAGCTTTGGCTGGCAGGTTACCACCTCGCCTGTAGAGTCCGGACAGGTGCGCATTCCCAAAGAGCAAAGCGAGGTCTTTGAGCGCTACAATGCCTTACAGAAAAGTCAGGGCTATGATTTGCTGCCCTATAGTGGAAAGACCGTAATGCGCTACGTCTATCAGATTGAAAACTATCCCGATGCCACCGACCCTGTGTATGCCACACTGCTGGTGTACAAAAACAAAATCATCGGCGGCGACATCACCAACACTGCCGCCCGCGGCGCGATTCAGGGTTTCCAGATGCCCGCCCATTCCACCGCGCCGGAATCCGGCAGCATTACAGAAAGTACCCTGCCTGCAACCGAAACCACCGCGCCTACAGTAGCTACATCATAACACACACCGCTTTTCTTGACAACCGTTCCCTTTCGTGCTATCGTGTAGAAAATTGCATATCTTCAGGGCAGGGTGCAACTCCCGACCGGCGGTAAAGTCCGCGAGCGTAATTCGCTGAATCGGTGCAATTCCGATACCGACAGTAAAGTCTGGATGGAAGAAGAAAGATGTACGTACGCCCTGGGTATTCTATGCCCGGGGCTTTTTTACGGAAAGGGGTTATCCTATGGCAAAGCTTTGGCACCTGGTGCAGGACAACGGCACATTTTTGCTCGTCAGCTCCGGCATATTTGCGCTGCTGATGCTGATAGCGCGGTTGGCGGAACGATATTTCCTCCGCTTGCACAGCGTGGGCAAAACCCGCAGAATCACCATTGTGGCGGTGTGCGCCGCCATCGCAGCGGTTTTGCATATACTGGACTTTCCGCTGCTGTTTTTAGCGCCGGAATTTTACAAGCTGGACTTCTCGGAAGTGCCGGTTATGCTCTGCGGTTTTTATCTCGGACCCTCCGCCGCCATTGTCTGCGAAGCGGTCAAGATTCTTTTGAAGCTGCTTTTGAAAGGCACCAGCACCGTTTTTGTGGGTGATTTTGCCAATTTCGTTGTGGGCTGCAGCCTTGTATTGCCTGCGGTTACCGTCTACCACATCAAAAAAAGCCGCGCGTCTGCGCTGTGGGGAATGGTTGCCGGCACAGTAGCGCTGACTGTTTTCGGCAGCGCCTTTAACGGCATTTACCTGCTACCCAAATTCTCCCAGCTGTTCGGCTTGCCGCTGGAAACCATTATCGCTATGGGCAGCGCCATTACCCCCGCCATTGATTCTTTGCAGAGCTTTGTTCTGCTGGCGGTAGCGCCGCTGAATGTCATTAAGGGCATCTGCGTTTCGGTGCTTACCCTGCTGTTATACAAGCGGGTAGCCCGCCCACTGTTCAGTAAATAGCAAACAGGCGTGCCTGCGGCACGCCTGTTTCATTTTTATTCGCCCTGTGTTTCATCGGATACAAAATCCGTTTCCTCTGCAGCCGGCGCAATTTCCGGCGCTACAGGCTGCGCCGCTTTTCTCGGCGGCATACCGTAATCCTTCTTTCTGCAGTTAAACACAAAGAACGGCAAGGCTACGCTAAAGAAAATGCCCAGCACCAAAAACAAAGTTGCATCTTCCGGCACAGAGGACTTGAACAGATTGTAGTAAGCGATATACTGGAATACCGCGCCCACAATTGCCAATACCACAACCAGTATCTGCGCACCGCTTACGGTAACAGCGCCTGCCAACAGTTCTCCGCTGCTAAAGCCGCTGACTGCTTTTACAAACACAGAAATCGCGCTGACCGAACAAATCACAGACAGCACATACAGCGCAATCATAATCACCATCAGAACTTTGCGGGTATTGCGTACCTTGCCCTTGGCAACATACTGATACTGGTCGGAAATACTGCCCAGAATCCACATATTTCCCACCGGCAGCCAGGCAAGCCAGGGGCGGCGGATACATCTGCGCTTGGCAATGCCGTAAAGACCCAGACTTTGCAGAATGTAGCAGGTCAGGGAGAACAGCATTGCTATCAGCATAATCGCCAGATAGACACCCAGGACTATACCCAGGAAGCCCTCCAGCTCCGGAAACTCCTGCAGGAGCATATCAAAACCGTATTCAGCAGGCATCATAACAAATCCTCGCTTTCACCTTATATTGCGTATTTTCAGTATAGCACAGTTTGCAGTTAAACGCAATCTTTTTTCCTCACCTGCTGAGTGAAACGCCCTCTTTGTGTTCGTCATTTTACACAGTTTTTAACCCCGGTTTTCTGTGATTTTATCGATTTTCCGTGTTATATTGTGCCATTCCAGAAAAAGCAGGTTTATTTGCTTGCATTCTCCTGCTTTATGGTCTATAATGATGCTGTGCGTGTATTTATTTTTGTACCGCTGCAAATAAAACGGATTTACGTGAAAGAAACAGGAGACTGTCATATGAAAGGTATTGTTTTGGCCGGAGGTTCCGGTACCCGCCTGTACCCCTTGACCAAGGTTACATCCAAACAGCTTCTTCCCATTTATGACAAACCGATGATTTACTACCCCTTGTCTGTCCTGATGAGTGCCGGTATTCGTGATATTTTGATTATCTCCACCCCGCAGGATACCCCCCGTTTCCAGGAGCTTCTGGGTAACGGTCATCAATTCGGTCTGGAGCTTTCCTACGCAATACAGCCCTCTCCCGACGGTTTGGCGCAGGCCTTTACCATCGGCGCAGACTTTATCGGCAACGATAGCGTCGCTATGGTTCTGGGCGACAACATTTTCTTCGGCCACGGCCTGAAAAAGCGCCTGCGCACCGCTGTGCGTATGGCAAAGCAGGGCAAAGCCACCGTATTCGGCTACTACGTTGACGACCCCTACCGGTTCGGTATCGTGGAATTCGATAAGGACGGCAACGCAATTTCCATCGAAGAAAAGCCCAAGCAGCCCAAGAGCAACTACTGGGTTACCGGTCTGTATTTCTATGACAACAAGGTTGTGGAATACGCCAGAAACCTGAAGCCCTCTCTCCGCGGAGAGCTGGAAATTACCGACCTGAACAAGATTTACCTGCAGGAAGGCAATCTGCACGTAGAGCTGCTGGGTCAAGGTTTTACCTGGCTGGATACAGGCACCCACGAAAGCTTGGTGGAAGCCACCAACTTCATCAAGACTGTGGAAGACCACCAGAACAGAAAAATCGGCTGTCTGGAGGACATTGCCTTTATGAACGGCTGGATTTCTGCCGAGGAGCTGCAGGAAATTGCCAAGCCTATGCTGAAAAATCAATACGGCCAATACTTAATGGACGTGCTGGCCGGAAAGTATCTGGATGTTATCCAAGACAAGAAGAGATTAGAGGAATTGCAAAAATGAAAAAGACCATTATCGTAACCGGCGGCGCCGGCTTTATCGGAAGTAACTTTGTTTTCCATATGCTGGGCAAGTATCCCGAGTACCGGATTATCTGTCTGGACAAGCTGACCTACGCAGGCAACCTGTCCACACTGGCGCCTGTTATGGACAACCCCAACTTCCGCTTTGTAAAGCTGGACATCTGCGACCGTGAGGGCGTTTATAAGCTGTTTGAGGAAGAGCACCCCGATGTGGTGGTGAACTTCGCCGCAGAGAGCCACGTGGACCGCTCCATCGAAAATCCCGAGATTTTCCTGCAGACCAACATTCTCGGCACGCAGGTACTGATGGACGCCTGCCGCAAGTACGGCATCACCCGTTATCATCAGGTTTCCACCGACGAAGTCTACGGCGACCTGCCGCTGGACAGACCCGACCTGTTCTTCACAGAGCAGACCCCCATTCACACCAGCTCTCCCTACTCCTCCTCCAAGGCGGGCGCAGACCTGCTGGTTATGGCATATCACCGCACCTACGGTCTGCCTGTAACCATCTCCCGCTGCTCCAATAACTACGGTCCTTATCACTTCCCCGAGAAGCTGATTCCTCTGATGATTGCCAACGCGCTGAACGACAAGCCTCTGCCCGTTTACGGCGAGGGCCTGAACGTGCGCGACTGGCTGTATGTTGTGGACCACTGCAAGGCAATCGATCTGATTATCCACAAGGGCACTGTGGGCGAAGTGTATAATATCGGCGGCCACAACGAGATGAAGAACATCGACATTGTTAAGATCATCTGCAAGGCGCTGGGCAAACCGGAAAGCCTTATCACCTATGTAACCGACCGCAAGGGCCACGATATGCGCTACGCCATCGACCCCACCAAGATTCACACCGAGCTGGGCTGGCTGCCTGAGACCAAGTTCGTCGACGGTATCCAGAAGACAATTCAGTGGTATCTGGACAACAAGGAATGGTGGGAAGAAATCATCTCCGGCGAATACCAGAATTACTACGAGAAAATGTATGCAAACCGCTAAGTTCTGCGCATTGCAGAATATGCCGGTTTTGTCGGAAATTCGCATTGTGCAGACAGATATACTGTCTGCACAATGTTATATATGCCCTAATCACCGTATACCCTACCCCCCTTACAGGGGTACTCTATAACAGGAAAGTGAGGGTGCGCTATGCGCTGTACCGACCGCTTCGAGGAAATTTACGGAAAAGCCCCGGACGGAGTTTCTTTCTGTCCCTACCGGGTTTGCCCTATCGGCGCCCATTCTGACCACAACCTGGGAAAAATTACCGGTCTTGCAATCAACCACGGCATTCATATGGCGTACCGCGCCAAAGCTTCCGGCATTGTGGAAGTCCGTTCTATCGACTTCCCCACCCGCGCCCAGTGGCACATTCGCTCCGTTCCGGAGGAATGCCAGCAGGACTGGGCAGACTATCTGCGTGGCGCCACCTTTGCGCTGGGCAGGCGTTATCCTCTGGCTTTCGGCGTTTGCGGTGTTATTGAGGGCAGCCTGCCTATCGGCGGCTTAAGCTCTTCCGCCGCGGTAATTATCACCTTCCTGACCGCCCTGTGCAAGGTCAATAACCTACATATCAGCCAGCAGGAGCTGGTGCAGGTTGCGCTGGAAGCAGAAGCCGACTATGTCGGCGTTTCTGTGGGAAAACTGGACCAGTCCTGCGAAATTTACGCGAAAAAGGACCATCTTCTGTATCTGGACACGCTGGACGACAGCTACGAGCTGATTCCCACAGCCCCCAATATGAAGCCCTATAAAATCGCCATTTTCTTCTCCGGTATTGCCCGCACACTGGTAGGCTCCGCCTTCAATATGCGTGTAGATGAGGCGCGCAGCGCCGCCTATGCGCTGAAAGCTTTTGCCGGTCTGCCTTACGGAAAATTCAAGGAGACAAATCTGCGCGATATTCCCTACGAGGTGTATCTGCAATATAAAGACCGGCTGCCGGAAAACTTCGCAAAGCGCGCTGAGCACTGGTACACAGAATTTCTCCGTGTCCAGCAGGGCGCCGAGGCCTGGCGGCAGGGCGACATTGAAACCTACGGAAAGCTTTCCTTTGAAAGCGGACATTCCTCCATCTTCAACTGGGAAACCGGCTCTGCTGAGCTGAAAGCCCTTTATGAGATTATGACCCAGACCGACGGCATTTACGGTGGTCGTTTCTCCGGCGCAGGTTTCAAAGGCTGCTGTATGGCGCTGATTGACCCTGCGTATGAAGAATCGGTTGTACAGACCGTAACCCAAAAATACCTGGCCCAGTTCCCGATGCTGGAAGGCAAGTATTCTGCGCACATCGCGCAAAGCGCTGACGGAGTAAGCTTATGAAATGTCTGATTCTTGCGGCGGGCTACGCTACCCGCCTGTATCCCTTAACTGAAAATTTCCCCAAGCCACTTTTGAAGGTGCAGGGAAAAACCATTCTGGACTGGCTGATTGACGATATGGACGCCACCGGCGCCATTGACGGCTATGTGATTATCTCCAATCACAAGTTTGCCCACCACTTTAGTCAGTGGGCTTCCTCCAAACCCCAGCCGATTACCGTTGTGGACGACGGCACCGACAGCAATGAGACCCGTCTGGGCGCTGTGCGGGATATTCAGTTTGCCATCGACCGGCTGCAGCTGGACGATGACCTGCTGGTAATCGCCGGCGACAATCTGCTGGATTTCAGTCTGACCCGCTTTATCGATTACGCCCGGGAAAAGCAGGCGGTATGCGCTATGCGGTATTTTGAGCCGAAGAAGGAAAAGCTTCTGAAAAGCGGTGTGGTTACCGTCGACGAGGACGGTCGTGTGCTGCGAATGACGGAAAAATCCCCCACGCCGGAATCCAACTGGTGCTGCACCCCCTTCTACTGGTATCCGCGGCACCAGGTTCCTCTGATTGCGCAGGCAATCGCTGAGGGCTGCCCTGTAGACGCGCCGGGAAGCCTTTTGAGCTGGATGTGTACACGCCGTCCGGTGTATACGATGGAAATGCCCGGCAAGCGGTATGACATCGGTAATCTGGAAAGCTACGAAAATGTACAGGTGCAATACCCCGGAATCCTTGCCAATTAACCGTTTGCCATCTGTCGCTTTTATATTTTTTGACACAAGGGGTAACCCCCCTGTGCCGTGAAAAGGGGAATATTAATGAAAAAATATACTGTCGCCGTCGCCGGCACCGGCTACGTAGGCTTGAGCATTGCCACTTTGCTTTCCCAGCATCACCGTGTATTGGCGGTGGATATCGTTCCTGAAAAGGTCGCTCTGATTAACGACCGTAAAAGCCCCATTGCCGACACAGAAATAGAAGACTTTCTTGCCAACAGGCAGTTGGATTTAACCGCCACTTTGGACGCTGATGCTGCCTACTCTCAGGCGGATTTTGTTGTCATCGCCGCGCCTACCAATTACGATTCTCAGAAAAACTTCTTCGACACCTCCGCGGTGGAAGCGGTTATCGAAAAGGTGCTTTCCTGCAATGACAAGGCATTTATGATTATTAAGTCCACCATTCCCGTTGGCTTTACCCAAATGGCGCAGAAGAAATTCCATACTGACAGGCTGCTGTTCAGCCCGGAATTTTTGCGGGAAAGCCGCGCCCTGTATGACAATCTCTATCCCAGCCGTATTATTGTAGGCGCGGATATGGCAGACCCGGCAGCGGTAGAGGCTGCCCACACCTTTGCTGCCCTGCTGCAGCAGGGCGCTGTCAAGGAGAACGTTCCCACATTGTTTATGGGTGAGACCGAGGCAGAAGCAGTCAAACTGTTCGCCAACACCTACCTCGCCCTGCGTGTATCCTACTTTAACGAGCTGGACACCTATGCGGAAATGAAGGGACTTAACACCTCAAACATCATTGAAGGCGTCTGCCTTGACCCCCGTATCGGTCAGCATTACAATAACCCCAGCTTCGGTTACGGCGGGTACTGCCTGCCGAAAGACACCAAGCAGCTGCTGGCAAACTATCAGGACGTACCGGAAAACCTGATTGAAGCGATCGTGGAAAGCAACCGCACCCGCAAAAGCTTTATCGCCTCTCAGGTGCTCCACCTGACCGGCAAAAAGCCGGAGGAAAGCACCATCGGCATCTACCGGCTGACGATGAAAAGTAACAGCGATAATTTCCGGCAAAGCTCCATTCAGGGCGTTATGAAGCGGCTGAAGGCCGAGGGCGCGCAGCTGATTATCTACGAGCCCACGCTGGAAGGCGGTACCCTTTTTTACGGCAATGAGGTAGTAGCGGACCTGGAGCAGTTCAAAGCCCGCTGCGATGCAATTCTGGCAAACCGCTACCACAGCGATTTGGATTCCGTTGCCGAAAAGGTATATACCCGCGACGTGTTCCATCGGGATTAATTCGCTTATGCCGCCTGCGGCATAAGGCAATCGACAACAGCTATAAAACGAGCCGCTGCCTAAGGCAGCGGCTCGTTTTGCTCAATAGTGATTGTTCAGGGCGGAAGGCGGCAGCTCCGGCTTCATACCGCGCTCCATCAGCATACGCACTGTCTCTGCCGGTGAAGCGCCGTGATTGACCAGCGCGTCTACCGCGCTTATAATCGGCATTCTCACGCCATACTTTTCCTTCAGCCGCAAGGCAGCAGGCAGGGCGTTGAGACCCTCTACCACCATACCGACCTTTTGGGTGGCTTCCTCAACGCTAAGACCCTGGCCCAGCAGCATACCGCAGCGGTTATTGCGGCTGTGCTGACTGGTGGCAGTAACGATTAAACCGCCCACGCCCGCCAGACCGCCAAAGGTTTGCTCCTTGCAGCCCATCGCAATGCCCAGGCGGGAAATCTCTGCAATACCCCGTGTAATCAGCGCAGCCTTGGTATTGTCGCCGTAACCAAGACCTGCGGCGACACCGGCTGCCAGCGCGATGATATTCTTCATAGCGCCGCACAGCTCCACACCCAGCACATCGTCATTTGTATACACCCGCATACAGGTGTTCGAGAAAATCTCCTGCACCTGCTGCGCCACCGTTTCGTCCTCGCAAGCCGAAACAATGGTGGTGGGCAAATCCCTTGCCACCTCCTCGGCGTGGGTAGGACCGGACAGCGCCACCAGCGGAATCTCCGGATTGGCGATTTCCTCTCCGATAATCTGCGTCATTGTGCGCAGCGTGCCGGTCTCAATGCCCTTTGCCACGTCCACAATGATTTGCCCCTTCTGCAAATAGGGCGCTGCCTTGGCGGCAGTTCCACGAACAAATATAGAAGGCACCGCAAACAGTACCACATTCTGCCCCTTGCAAGCTTCGGCAATTTCCTTTGTCAGGCAAATCGCCTCCGGTATATGCACACCGGGCAGATTGGGGTGCTGCCTTGTGGCAGAAATTGTGTCAATTTCCGCTTCCAGCGCAGACCAGACCGTAACCTGATGACCGGAATTGCTAAGCATTCTTGCCAGCGCGATACCCCAGGTACCCGCGCCTAATACGCCGATTTTTTTCATAGATTTACTCCAAAATATATGCTGCCGTTACAAGTCCGTAGTATGCGGTGTGATAGTCGCCTTCATTGGGTGTGCCTTTGGCATAGTAGCGCTCATCGCAAGCCTTGTCGATGGCAGCAGGGTCCTGGTCCTGCTTGTAGATGACCTTGCACTCCAGAGTCAGCGGCAGTTCCTTAATGCCGGGGACGTCAACTGTTTCGCCGTCCTCCAGTGTTAAGCCCAGCTGCTGAATCTTGTCCATATCTCTGCCGGATTTGGTGCCGCAGATAGACAGGATATTCTTATCGATCTCTCCCATCGGTACATTCACGGTAAATACGCCGGTTTTGTCCAGATATTCCTTCGTGTAGCGGCTTTCACGGACAAATGCGGTAAAAATAGGTCTTCCCCATTCGATACCCAGTGTACCCCAGCCGATTGTCATTGTATTGACCTTTCCGTCTGCCTTGGTAGTCAGCAACACACCCTTGCCTACCGCCTCTAAAACCGTACCGGCATACTGCCAGAGCTGAATTGTCTTTTTCATAGTACTGCCTCCTGTTTTTATTGATATCATAGCTCTATTACCCGCAAAAAGCAAGGGAAATTTCGCCTTTTGGGGCTTGACAAAACCCCTGTTTTTTCCTAAACTGGACAAAGTATTTCCTAGATAAAAAGAGGTGGCAATTCCGTGAACCGTAAAGCGCTGAAAACCGTACTGCTGGACACATTGCCGGTTTTAACCGGATATCTGTTTCTGGGTGCGGGCTTTGGTATTCTGCTCAGCGAGCAAACCGACAAAAACGCTCTTTGGGCGTTTGGTATGAGCCTGTTTATGTTTGCAGGCTCCGGACAGTATCTGGCCGTCAGCCTGCTTGCCAGCCACGCCTCTGTACTTACTACCGCGATTGCCACGTTTCTGATTAACGCCCGCCACATTTTCTACGGTATTTCTCTGTTGGAGACCTATGCCGGCGCCGGCAAGAAAAAGACCTATATGATTTTTGCCCTGACTGACGAAACCTACTCTCTGGTTACCCAGAATCAACCGCCGGAGGGTATGACACGGCACCGCTATTGCTTCCTTGTATCCCTGTTTGACCACATTTACTGGGTCTGCGGTTGTGTGCTGGGCGCGTTGGCAGGCACTTACTTGCCCATCAATTTTGAAGGTGTGGAGTTTGTGCTCACCGCCCTGTTCGTTACTATGTTCACCGAGCAGTGGCTCACCCATAAAAAGCATTTGCCTGCCATTATCGGCGTAGTGTCCACCGCGTTGTGCCTACTGCTGTTCGGCAGTCAGATTTTTCTGATCCCCTCTATGGTTTTGATTGCTGTTTTGCTGACCGTTTCCCGCAAAACCGGAAGGAGGACTGAAAATGCATGATTTTCTGATAGTGGCTGTGGCAGCCGCGGTTACGATGCTGACCCGCTTTCTCCCCTTCCTTATCTTTGGAGAAAACCGGAAAACACCGGCAGCAGTTACCTATCTGGGCAAGGTGCTGCCCTGCGCAATTATGGGTATGCTGGTGGTGTACTGTCTGAAAGACATTAAATTCCTGCAAGCGCCCTATGGTATTCCGGAAATTCTGTGCTGCCTGCTGGTGGCAGGTCTGCACATATGGAAAAGAAACACCCTTTTAAGCATCGGCGTAGGCACGGTTGCTTATATGCTGCTGGTGCAGCTGGTTTTCTGACATCTCACATAAAAAGCCGATGCGCAGTATCTGCGCATCGGCTTTTTTTATTGCAATCCCTGTTTTTCAATCAGGTCCAGCACCAGCTGTCCCCGCTGGGTCAGCGCCATACTGCCCTGCACCGGATAGGCGCTGTAAGCGCTCATATCCGCCCCCGCCAAAGGCGCGTCATAGCACAGCGCAACCAGACCTTTCTTCTGAAGAAGCGCAATGGCAAGGCTATACTGCTCCTGGGTGTATTCATTCTCCTCCAAATACACAGGACACATATCGCACGCGCGGCGGGCGACCGGCAGAAAAGGAATCTGTCCCAAATGCTCCAGTAGAGAAAGCTCCGGCTGTGTCAGCTCCAGAGTCCGTCCGCAACCGCCGCAGCCGCTGCAGTTTTCACAATTTCCCATTTCCCGGCACCTACTCTACGGTTACCAGAGTATAGTCTCTCGTGCCAATGCCCAGTGCCTGCGCTGCTTCCAGCGTATGAGCGCCGTGACGGCTTTCAATCCGCTCTATCAGATGTTCGCGTCCCGGGTCCTGAGAGGCATACACCAGGTCAAGGCAAGCCTGGTCAATCGCCACAGGGTCCAGGCCCGCAAGAATACCGATGTCAGCCATACAGGGGTCCTCCGCCACTGCGCAGCAGTCGCAGTCCACGCTCATATTTTTCATCACGTTGATATAGACGATATTGTTCTTAAAATACTCTGCCACAGACCACGCCGCGTCTGCCATCGATTCCAGAAATGCGTCCTGCTCTCTGTCCCAGAAGTTTTCCGGATTGCCTACGCCGTGAATATACTTCTTGCCGTAAGAGGAGGCAAAGCCGATGGACAGCTGCTTCAGCGCGCCGCCAAAGCCGCCCATCGGGTGTCCCTTAAAATGGGACAGCACCAGCGCGGCATTATAATTTTTCATATCCCGTCCCACAAAATTCTTCTGAATTCGCTTGCCGTGGGGAATTTCCAGCTCCATATCAGGGCCGGCGGCGTCCAATAAATCCACGGTATACATAGCGCTCCAGCCGTGGTCCTTAAATAACTGCAGATGACGCTGGGTGGTATCTCTTGCGCCTTCATAAGCTGTGTTACATTCCACAACAGTGCCGCCTACGTGGGCAATCACCGGCTTCCAGAAATCAGGCCGCAGAAAGTTCTGATTGCCCTTTTCGCCCGAGTGTACCTTAATTGCCACATTTCCTGTGAGGGTTTTTTCCAGCTTCCGGTACAGCTTCAGCACTGCCTCCGGCGTAATTTCCTTAGAAAAAAATACAGTTTGTTTCATAATAATGCCCTCCTTTTTTTCAGTATACTTCTTTTTTTCTGTGATGGCAACCATTTTTTCGATGGATAAGCCCATCAAAGCCCGTATATAGTATTCCTAGGAGGGATTGCTATGAAACGAAATTGGAAAGTTTTTTTACTGTGTCTGTTTATACCGCTGGCTGTAGGTGGGCTTGCCACCCTGCTTTCCGGAGGAATGGGGGATTTTGCCAATCTTAACCAGCCGCCACTTTCTCCCCCTGCCTGGGTATTCCCGGTAGTATGGTCTGTGCTATACCTGCTGATGGGCTATGCCTCTTACCGGGTGCTGAACAGCGGGCAGCCGAAGGAGAAAATCCGCCGGGCATTACTGGTTTATGGAGCGCAGTTGTTCTTAAACTTCCTGTGGCCCATTGTGTTTTTCAGATTTGCGCTGTATCTGACCGCATTTTTCATTCTGCTTGCCCTTTGGCTGCTGGTGTTTTTCACAATGTGGCTCTTTTCCAAACTGGACGAAACCGCAGGAGATTTGCTGCTGCCGTACCTCATATGGATTACCTTTGCCGGCTACTTAAATCTGGGTGTTTTCCTGCTAAATTAACGCTTTACAAATTATCCTCTCTTATGATAGATTAAGTGTATATCAACTAAGGAGGATATCGCTATGGCAAATAAATATGCAGGCACCCAAACCGAGAAAAATCTGGAAGCGGCTTTCGCCGGCGAATCTCAGGCCAGAAACAAGTACACCTACTTTGCTTCCAAGGCAAAGAAGGAAGGCTTTGAGCAGATTGCCGCCCTGTTCTTGAAAACCGCTGACAACGAAAAGGAGCACGCAAAGCTGTGGCTGAAAGAGCTGAACGGCATTGGCGATACCGCCGAAAATCTGCTCCACGCCGCAGAAGGCGAGAACTACGAGTGGACCGATATGTATGAAGGTTTTGCAAAACCCGCCGAGGAGGAAGGCTTTACAGAGCTGGCTGAAAAGTTCCGTCTGGTTGCTGCCATCGAAAAGCACCACGAGGAAAGATACCGCGCTCTGCTGCGCAATGTTGAAACTGCTCAGGTCTTTGCAAAGAGCGAAGTCAAGCTCTGGGAGTGCCGTAACTGCGGTCATTTGGTCGTCGGCACCAACGCCCCCGAGCTTTGCCCCACTTGCGCACACCCCCAAAGCTACTTTGAGGTACACGCAGAAAATTATTAATCCATAAATCATTAAACCCCCAAACCTGAAAACGGTTTGGGGGTTTCTCTTTTCAGAGGGTAATGCTTATGTTGTTGCAATCATTCACATTCTGCAACTGTTCTGTCCGGTGGGTAACAAGAATCGCCTGTCGGTTCAGCTGCGACAGCTGCTCCAGAAGCGCGGCTTCCGTTTCAGTATCCAGCGCGGAAGTACATTCGTCCAGCAAAAAGATGGGTCTGTTCATCAGTACCGCACGGGCGATTGCCAACCGCTGCAGCTGCCCTTTGGACAGGCCGCTGTTGTTCTCCCGCACCTGGGTTTTCAGCTGGTGAGTCAGCTCCCACACAAAATCCGCCTGCGCTACAGACAGCGCCTGCTTCAGCTGTTGCGCATCTGCTTCCGGTGAAACCAGCAGCAGATTTTCCTCAACCGTACCTGAGAACAGGCTGTAATCCTGAGGCACATAAGCAAACAGATGCCGTGTACCGCTTCCGCAAGGGATTTGCCCCTTTGGCGTGTCCAGATATACGCGTCCTGTCTGCGGTGCGTATAAACCTAAAATCAGCTTGAAAATTGTGCTTTTTCCCTTTCCGGAAATTCCGGTAAGACAGGTCCACCGGTCCAGCGGCAAACGCAGATTCACATTTTCCAGTACCGGCGCCGGGTCTGCAGGATAGTGGAAGGATACATTTTCAAAGACCACCGCCTCCACCTGTTCTACAGGCAGCGGCTGTTCCTCCGGCTTTTGGGGAGCTAAAATTTTCTGGAGCCGGTCTGCCGCCACTTCAATCGCCGCGAGATGACCCCACATACCACTCAGCCCCACAACCGGACTGCGCAGCATTGCCAGCAGCTGCAGCATTGCTGTCAGACCGCCGTAACTCAGCGCTTTATCCGCCACCTGGGTAGCGCCCCATAGCAGCAATGCGCCGGTTGCCGCGTGAGAAAGCAGGGAGAGTACGCTTTCAATCCCCACAGACCAGCGGCGTCTGATATCCTTTGCGATAAGGCTTTCTTTTATTTTCCGGGCAAACCGCAGCATAATCTGCTTTTCTGCCCGCAAGCTCTGAATCAACTCCAGCTGCTGCAAATCCTCCTGCAGCTGGGAGGACACGGTTTCCTCCGCCTGTCGCACTCCGGCGTGGCGTTTACGCATTACCGGGCGGAACAGGGCAGTCAAACCAATCACCACCGCGCTGGCAGCCAGCAGCCAGGGTGTCATACGGGGATAAAGCAAAAGCATTGCGCAAAAAGCAGTTACCAGCTTGGTAATCTGTCCGGTCATAGCGGGCATTACAGAAATCGTCCCGCTGCAAAAGCTTTGCACGTCCTCCATTCCCCGGTTAAGGCGGGCGCCGCTGTGGTATTGCTGAATCTCCTCACCGCTGCTTTCCACCGCAGTCTGCAGCAGCGCCTGCCGCAGCTGGGCTACGCACCGGTCAGCAGTACTGCCGGCAAGCCAGCGGTGCCAGCTGTGCAGCGCCACAATCAGCAGAAGCAGCGCCACCAGAAGACTGCCGAACAAAAGCAGCCGTCCGTCATCAGCCAACGCCGAATCTATGACGAATTTGGTTGCTACCGCCATTGCCACCTGACAAATGCTTTGCAGCACAGTAATCACGTGCAGGCAGGCAACCGCCCCCTTGTAGGGTTGTATCAGCCGCTTCAAATCCTGCCGGTCATTCTTTCTGCCGGCAATCATCCGTTATTCCCTTCCTGCTTCTTTTTATTCAGCAGCTCAAGTAAATCTTCAAAGGTTAAGTACTGGGTGCGCTCCTCTGTCGGCTCTGTATTGCCGGGGTCTTTTGTTTCATCGGTAGGCTCTTTGCCGTCAGTGGGCTCTTTGCCATCGGTGGGCTCTTTGCCGTCAGTGGGCTCTTTGCCGTCAGTAGGCTCTTTGCCGTCGGTAGGCTCTTTGCCGTCGGTAGGCTCTTTGCCATCGGTAGGCTCTTTGCCGTCAGTAGGCTCTTTGCCGTCAGTAGGCTCTTTGCCATCGGTAGGCTCTTTGCCGTCAGTGGGCTCTTTGCCATCGGTAGGCTCTTTGCCGTCCGGTGGCTCTTTGCCGTCAGTGGGCTCTTTGCCGTCAGTGGGCTCTTTGCCGTCGGTAGGCTCTTTGCCGTCAGTAGGCTCTTTGCCGTCAGTAGGCTCTTTGCCATCGGTAGGCTCTTTGCCGTCAGTAGGCTCTTTGCCGTCAGTAGGCTCTTTGCCATCGGTAGGCTCTTTGCCGTCAGTGGGCTCT
>JAZRGQ010000060.1:0-3484 GCA_045644405.1 Faecousia sp. | reverse complement strand
GAAGAAATTGAATATGTGGAAATGGCGTTGCAGCGGGGTTTGCGCATTTTAGGCTTTTCTGACCACACGCCCCAGTGGTACGGCGATAATTATGTTTCCAAAATCCGTATGCTGCCCCAGGAACTGAATGACTACTGCGATTATGTGCGCGCGCTGCAAGAAAAATTTGCAGATCGGTTGGAAATTCATCTGGGCGTGGAGGTTGAATACTACCCTGCCCTGTTTGACACCTTGCTGGAAAACCTGCGTGAAGCAGGCATTGAATACCTGCTTTTGGGACAGCACTGGCTGGGCAACGAAATCGGTGAACTCTACACCGGCCGCGCCACCGACAGTGAGCAAATGCTTAGCCGCTATTGCCAGCAAGTGTCAGAGGCAATGGAAACCGGCAAATTTACCTATTTTGCCCACCCGGATTTAATATATTATACAGGCCCTGACCGCACATATCGCCATTATATGCGTACTCTCTGCCAGCAGGCAAAGCGCTGTAATGTTCCGCTGGAATATAACCTTTTAGGGTATGACAACGGGCGAAACTATCCGGATTTCCGGTTCTGGGAATTGGCGGCAGAGGAAGGCTGCTGCGTAATTCTGGGCAGCGATGCCCACCGTCCGGAGGACGTAACAAGACCGGAGGCTGAGGAAAAAGCACTGCAAACACTGGAGTTTTTGCATTTGACGCCTTTGGATACCGTCCCGTTTAAAAAGCTATAATAAAAACGTCCGGAGTATATCCGGACGTTTTTTATTCATCTTCTTCAGGCTGCGTCAGCTTTGCAAGACCTGCAACATCGGCAACCGGTAAGGTAAACACAATGCCCTGCGCCTGCTTGTTCATACCCATTTCCTTATAAAGGGCGTTGAGTACGTTATCGCGGATTTCCTTTTCCACAACTGTCATCAAAATCTCTTTTTCCGCGTGAATGGTAATTCCAAAGAAGGCTGCCTCTTTTTCTCTGGCAACACCGCGACCGGTGAGGATTGTGCCGCCACGGGCGCCCTGTTCACGGGCAATGTCCATTGCGTCTTCGGCAAATCCCGCGTTTACTATAGCAAAAATGACTTCGTGATTATTGGTCGACACTGTCAGTCCTCCCTTCTGAGCTTGTAGTTGCTTAAAAATTGATAGTTATTAACGCCAATCACACTGGCCAGCGGTACAGTAAAGGCAATGCCTTTTCCGTTTTTGATGGTGTGGAATTTTTCTTCCAGGCATTTCATAACCGCAGAAACCATATCTTCCCGCACCACGCTGAGAATCACCGCTTTATGAATATTCAGTCCCAGCATATCAATAAGCTCTGAATTGGCAGTACCTTTACCGCCGGTAACCATCTGCAGATTTACATCAAACTGGCTCAAAACGTCTACGTAAAACTCCGCTTTGGAACGGTCTACCACAGTAAAAAGCAGCTTCAGCTTTTTGATGGCGGATTCATTTACCGTATTTGCCATATGTGCTCCTCCGGTTTACATAAAGTTTATAATCTGCTGGTCATCGGCAGCAAGAATCCGGTTCATTGCCCGATGCTCTTTCACCTTATTGGTGATGATTGCCCGGAAACCCAGCAGCTGAATGGTAATCAGCGGTGTCATCGCTACCAGCGCCACCACGCCGAAGGCATCGCGCAGCACCGCGCTCTCCCCTTGAATACCAACGCAGACACCGATTGCAAAGGGCAGAATAAAGCCGGAGGTCATCGGTCCGCTGGCAACACCGCCGGAGTCAAAGGCAATAGCAGTATATACCGGCGGCACAAACAACGAAAGCGCCAGCGACAGGAAATAGCCGGGAATGATGTAGTACACCAAAGAAAAATCAAAAATGATGCGCAACACACTCAGCGCAATCGATGCGCCCACGCCGATACACAGGCCGGTAAGCATTGCGCGCTTTGTGATATATCCGCCGGTTACTTCCTCTACCTGACTGTTGAGCACGTGGATTGCCGGCTCTGCCAGCACCACCAATACACCCATTATCAGTCCCACAGCAGTTAAAAGCCAGGGATTCATCTGGGATAACTGCTGCCCCATCTTGTAGCCAATGGGCATAAAGCCTACGTTAACGCCGGTTAAAAACAGCACCAGACCCACATAAGTAAACAGCACACCCATTGCAATACGCAGCAGCTGCCGCTTGGGGAGGCGCAGGAAGGCAACCTGGCAAATCAGGAAGAACGCCACAATCAAACCCAGCGCCACAGCCACTTCCATCGCCGTGTGTCCGGCAGTACGCAAAAAGCTTGCGAAAATGTCCGGATATACGCCATATTCCGGTACTGTATAAGTTAAATCGTTGCCAGAAAAAACACCTAGTGTCAGCACCGCCAAAATGGGGCCAATGGAGCACAGAGCTACCAGTCCAAAGCTGTTTTCCTGAGAATGGCGGTCGCCCAAAACACTGGATATACCGAGGCCAAGCGCCATAATAAACGGCACTGTGATCGGGCCCGTGGTAACGCCGCCGGAATCAAACGCCATAGGCAGTAAATCCATTTTATCATTTACTGCCAGCAGCAGCGAAAGCGCAAACAGCAGCATATAAAACAGCATTAACACATTGGATAAACGCCGGTGGAAAACCACACGCAAAATGGCAATCAGCAAAAATGCGCCAACACCAATACCCACCGTGTAAATGAGCAATGTCCCGTTCATAACCGCTTTGACTTGATTAGCGAGCACCTGCAAATCCGGCTCTGCTATGGTAATCAGTACACCCAGCACAAAGCAAACAGCAAGCAGAAGCCACAGCTTCCGCTGACGGGAAAGTCCCGCACCAACGTGGGTACCCATCGGTGTCATTGCTAAATCCGCGCCCATATTAAAAAGTCCAATGCCAAGCACCAGTAGCACAGCGCCGGCGGTAAAGGTGATAAGCTCTGTTTTGGAAAAATTAAACCAGGGCAACAGCGCTAGTAAATACACGATCAGCGTGATAGGCAACGCGGATAATAGGGCTTCTTTAATTTTATTGCGCAATTCCTTCACGCCGACACCTTCTTTCCTAACATTATATATTATTATAGCAGAAAAATGCCGCTATTCCAACCCTTTTAATAAATAATTCAAATAGCATTTCATTTATACAAAAAAATCCCCCGGTCAAAAGACCGGGTGATACTTTGTCTTAACAGACGATCGCTAAATCTTACTCGAAGATCTCGGTAACAACACCGGAACCAACGGTACGGCCGCCTTCACGGATAGCGAAACGCAGGCCCTTCTCGATAGCGATGGGGGTGATCAGCTCAACGTTCATAACAACGTTATCGCCAGGCATGCACATCTCAACGCCCTCGGGCAGGGAGATGATGCCGGTAACGTCGGTGGTACGGAAGTAGAACTGAGGACGGTAGTTGTTGAAGAAAGGAGTATGACGGCCACCCTCGTCCTTGGACAGAACGTAAACCTGACCTGCGAACTTAGTCAGGGGGTTGATGGAACCGGGCTTGCACAGAACCTGGCCGCGCTCGAT
>JAZRGQ010000059.1:0-7180 GCA_045644405.1 Faecousia sp. | reverse complement strand
GCCGGAGCGACAGCAAGGAGGAAATGTTTTGGAAAGAAACAAAATTAAACGTATGGTTGGCATTGCAATTCTGATTGCAATTGTCATCGTCCTGCAGCTACTGGGTCAATTCATTAAGCTTGGACCTATGGTATCTGTATCGCTGGTGCTGCTGCCGATTGTGGTTGGCGCTGCTGTCTATGGACCTGGGGCAGGCGCAATTCTAGGTTTTGCATTCAGCGTTGTAGTGCTGCTGCAGCCGGACACTGCATTCTTCTACGGAATGAATGTTTTCGGTACGGTGGTAACCGTGCTTGCAAAAGGTACATTAGCCGGCTGGCTGGCTGGCATCGGCTACAGAGCACTGGCGCAAAGAAGCCGCTTTTTGGGTGTGGTGCTGGCTGCAATCATTTGTCCGATTGTTAACACAGGTATCTTCTTTTTGGGCTGCTGCGTATTCTTCTTAGAGCCGCTGGGCGCACAGGGTATTGAAAATGTAATATTCTATGTGATTACAGTATTTATCGGCTTTAATTTCATTGCAGAGTTTCTTGTCAATGTGCTGTGCTGCCCCGTTATCGTGCGGCTGCTGCAGGCGCTGAAAAGAACATAATTTACCGAAAATTCGGGTGGAGAAATCCACCCGAATTTTTTTGCATATTCTGCTTGTCTAATCATAGTCTTAAGCAGGAGTGATGCATATGAGGTGTGATTGGCAGTCTTATATTCGTATGCTGCCGGTTTCAATGCGACAGAAGGTGGACAGGCTTGGCGCGGATACATTACAGGAGCTGCGCCTTCGCTGCGGGCAAATACCGGAGCTGATTACGCAAAAAGGAAGTCAGTGGCTGGATAAGCCGGTTACTGAAGATGATTTGCTCTTTTGTATAAATGCTGCCTCCCAGTATTCGCCCTGGTCAGCAGTTGGCGCTAGCAGCGGCTATATTACCGCCCAGGGCGGGCACCGCATTGGCTTGTGTGGACAGGCAATTATCAACAATAATGTAATGACAGGAATTCGCAGCCCCACATCGCTTTGCCTGCGTGTAGCAAGGGATTTTCCGGATATTGCAGAAAAAGCAAGGCATATAAAGGGCTCGATTTTAATAATCGGTGCGCCAAGCAGCGGAAAAACCACATTGCTGCGGGATTTGATTCGCAAGCGATCAGAAACTGAAAATGTAGCTGTTGTTGATGAAAGGGGAGAGCTGTTCCCTGCGGTAAAAGGTAGGTTTTGTTTTTCGACCGGCAAACGCACGGATATTTTAACCGGCTGCAGGAAAGCACAAGGAATTGATGCGGTGCTGCGTTGTATGGGGCCAAGCTGTATTGCAGTCGATGAAATCACTGCAAATGAAGACTGCACAGCGCTTTTGCACGCCGGTTGGTGCGGTGTCAGCATTCTTGCCACAGCCCACGCACGGAACAGGCGGGAACTATACACACGACCTGTTTACAGGCCTCTTATAGAAAGTAAACTGTTTGATACGTTGTTAATTTTACAGCCGGATAAATCTTGGATGGCAGAAAGGATGCAGATATGACTCTGAAAATTATAGGAGCAGTTTTTGTAATTGTCGGTTGCGGCGGTATCGGTTTCAAAATAGCGATGTGTCAAAGAAAAGAGGAGCAGACACTGCGGCATCTTATTTGCCTTTTGGACTATATGGAGTGTGAGCTGCAGTACAGACTGACACCTCTGCCTGCTCTATGCAGACAGGCAGCTGCTGAGGGAAAAGGCGTTTTAAGAAATGTGTTTTTATCATTGGCGCAGGAACTGGAGGACCAGGTGTCGCCGGACGTGGAACGATGTATGGGCGCGGCTATCTGCAGATATCCGGAACTTCCCCTGACAACTAAGAAGTGCTTAAGTCTGTTAAGCCAGTCGATGGGGCGGTTTGATGTTGAAGGTCAGTTGCGTGGACTGGAAAACGTAAGACAGGACTGCAGGCGGGCATTAAAGACGCTTACAACCAACAAAGAGCCCAGATTGCGAAGCTATCAGACGCTGGGTATCTGCGCAGGCGCTGCCATCGCAATCATTTTTATTTGATATGGAAGTTGAATTGATTTTTAAAATTGCAGCCATCGGCATTATTGTGTCCATACTCAATCAGGTGCTTTCAAGGTCCGGTCGGGAGGAGCAGGCGACAATGACAACACTGACAGGTCTTGTAGTGGTCCTGATGATGGTTGCGCAAAAAATTTCTGAACTATTTGAACTGGTAAAATCTTTATTTAACTTATGAATGTTTTCTTAAAAGCGATAGGCGGTGTGTTGATTACAACGGTATTCTGCCTGATACTGGAACGGCAGGGAAAGGATATTGCTCTGCTGCTTGCGGTGGCAGTGTGCGGTATGGTTATAACAGCGGCTGTAACTTACCTGCGTCCGGTCATAGATTTCGTGCATAAGCTGGAACGGGTCGGACAGCTGGACGGGGAAATGCTCCAAGTTTTGCTAAAGACGGTTGGTATTGGCCTGCTGACAGAGATTACAAGCCTTATCTGCGCAGATGCGGGGAATAAATCGCTGGGAAAAGCGCTGCAGGTGCTGTCCGCCGGCGTAATGCTTTGGATTTCACTTCCTCTACTCAATCAGCTGCTGGAGCTGATTGAAAATATTCTGGGGGCTGTATGAGAAAAGTCGGTTTTGCTGCCATTATAGTATTGCTTTTGATTCTTCCGGTTTCTGCAATGGAGTTTACGTTACCTGACGCGCCGGCGGAGGCGCAAAAATATATGCCGGAGGAAACCGAGTCTTTCGGTGAGGGTGTCTGGTATATCCTTAAAAACGCGCTTTCTGATTTGCAGCCCAGTATTTTAGAGGCAACTAAAACCTGCATATCCATAACTGCAGTGGTAATGCTGCTTGCTGTGCTGGAGTCATTCTCCGGAGGCGGGAAAAAAGTGGCGTTGCTGGTAGGAGCTCTGGCGCTCGGCGGTCTTTTTTTAAGCGCAGCCAATTCCTTTGTGTATCTGGGAAAGAACACAATCGAAAGCCTTGATGAATACGGAAAACTCGTTTTTCCGGTTATGGCAGCTGCAATGGCGGCGCAGGGTGGGACAAGCGCATCTGCTGCACTGTACGCCGGAACAGCCTTTTTCGATTCGGTGTTAACTGGCGTGCTGTCGGGTTTTGTAACGCCGCTGATATACATTTACGTTGCACTCAGCGTTGCCGATGCTGTAATAGGGAATGAAACTTTACAGGGAATGAAGAAGTTTGTAAAGTGGGCGGCAACCTGGACAATCAAGATTATCCTTTATGTATTTACCGGTTATCTCGGTGTAGTAGGTGTGGTGAGCGGGTCGGTGGACGCAGCGGCCATAAAAGCGGCAAAGCTGGCAATTTCCGGCGCTGTGCCGGTGGTCGGCAGCATACTGTCTGACGCGTCAGAGACGATTCTTGTCAGCGCCGGTGTGATGAAGAATGCTGCCGGTGTTTACGGTCTGCTGGCTATGATTGCCATTTGCATTGGACCGTTTTTGAGAATCGGAGTACAGTATCTTCTTTTAAAGATTACCGCTGCCGTCTGTGGCGTTTTCGGCAACAAGAAGACCTGCGGTATTATTCACGACTTCTCGGCAGCTATGGGGCTTGTGCTGGCTATGACAGGCACTGTGTGCCTTTTGCTGCTGATAAGTATTGTCTGCTTTATAAAAGGAGTGGCATAATGGGGGAAATTAAACAATATATTCTTTCCGTAACAGTCGCTGCAGTGGTATGCGCGCTGGTAATGAGCATCTGTGGCACTAAGAAAACTGAAAATGCAATTTTGCGTGTAATTAGCGGTCTTTTTTTAGCGGCAACGGTGATTTCTCCCTGGACAAGAGTGCAACTGGACAACCTGCATACATATTTTGAAAGTGTTGGTACGGATGCCTCGGCGGTAGCATTTTCTGGCGCTCAGCTGGCAGAAGACGAGCAAAAGGCAATCATAAAAGAGCAATCTCAAGCATATATCTTGGACAAAGCCAAATCATTGGGACTCAATGTTTCTGTAGAGGTGATACTGCAGGAGGAAGCGCCGTATGTTCCGTGCGCGGTAACAATTTGCGGAGAGAGCGCGCCCTATGCCCGCACTGTGCTGCGCCGGTATATAGCCGACGCATTTGACGTTTCGGAGGACTGTCAAAAATGGAACGCAAAATAATTAGCGGAAAGATTTCGGAACTTATAAAAAAATACCGTTTTGTAATATTAATTCTCTTAATCGGTCTTGCTTTTATGCTGATACCAACAAAGGAAAGTGCAGATATACAGATAAATACCGGACAGGACACCACTGTTCAAAAAGAAGAACTGGATAAAAAGCTGGAAAAAATTTTAACCCATATTGAGGGGGTGGGTCAGGTACGGGTATTGCTGACACTGGACAAAGGCGAGAAAACAATTTATCAGTCAGACAGCGATATATCGGAACAAGAAAGTGAGAAGACCACCCGCATTACCACAATTACCGTTACGGACGCACAGCGCAACCAAAAAGGACTTGTGCAGCAGATTAATCCACCAACATACCTGGGCGCAATCGTGGTCTGTCAGGGCGCTGACAGCGCCAAGGTGAAGTTTGCAGTCATACAGGCAGTTTCCGGCGTTACCGGGTTGGGGAGCGATAAAATTTCCGTTTTGAAAATGAAATGATTGGAGGCATTTTTAATATGAAAACTTGGAAGAAGAATCTAGTGGCAGGCGCTGTTCTTGTAACTGTCTGCGCAGGTATATATGTAAATTGGTATTACAGTGAGCAGCAGGTAGCATCAGACCTTACCGATACGTTGAATGAAGATAAAATTATGTCTGAAGATTTGCTTGTAATGAGCGATGCGGACTCTGTTGCAGTTAACATCGACGAGGCTACAACAATGAGCGAATACTTCGCTGCGGTGCGTCTTTCCCGACAGGAGGCGCGGGACAGCGCGGTTACACTCCTGCAGGAGGCGATGGCGTATGGCGATGACACGCAGACAGCCCAGTCTAATGCGCAGCTGGAGGAAATCGTGCAAACTGCGCTGTGCGAGGCGCAGATTGAAAGCCTTGTGATAGCAAAGGGCTATGTGGATTGCGTAGCATATATCGGCGAAGAGGGAATATCGGTTGCGGTAGCATCACCGGAGGGCGGATTGTCCCAGACAGATGTTGCGGTTATTGCTGACATTGTTTTAACCCAGTCCGCGCTTGAAATGGACGATATTCGTATCGTTGAAGTGCAGTAAAAAGACACGGTCAAGGAGTTACCTTGACCGTGTCTTTTTGTTGTTTTTTGTTTTTATCCAGGAGCTGCGCAGACGTACCAGGGTGGAAACGGTTAAAACGCCTACTGCAATGACACCTGCGATGGCAACTGTATCGCTGGCTTTTGTGGCAAAGTCTGACATTTCACCGCGAACAAGCAGTTCGGTTGCGTAATAGATGCCGGAACCCGGAAAGATAGGGAACAGAGAAATGACCAGATAAGAGATGGCGGGGTATTTACGAATACGCGCCATAGTTTCCGAGTATGTGGCAGAAACGATAGCGGCAACAAAGTAGGAAAGAATACTGTTTCCTGTAAAGTGCAAGGTAACGGAGTAGGACGCCCACACCAGACCGCCGCCGAAGATACACAGCAGAATGCCCTTGCCGTGAATATTAAACAGAAAAGAGAAACCAAAGCAGCCTAGTATGCTGGCAAGACACTGGATAACAGGTGAGTAGGAAACAGGAGGCTGACTGGCGGGAATGCCGAGTGTGCCTTGCACAAGACTCCAGGCAGAGCCTGTACCCAGCGCGATTGCAGCGGCAATCAAAAATACCTGCACAATACGATTGATACCGGAATTGGTATCTCCGAAAATAATGTCGCGCATAGCATTTGTAAAAAGTAAGCCCGGCACCAGTATCATCAGCGCACCGATGACAACCGTATCCGTGTTGGCGGCCAGACCGATTGCGCCCATTATATATGCCGCTGCCGCCATAACAAAGGCTTCTGCGATTGTTGAGAAGAACAGGTTGATTTGCAGCCGGTTTGCAAAGTAGCTGATAATGCCAACCAGCAGGCCGCAAATGCCGGCGCACAGACTGTCCGGCAGTGTGGCGCCAAAGAATATCGCAAAGCCGCAGCTGCCCAAAAAACTGCCAAGCAGCAGTAGGGGCAAGGTATATTTTTTTCTGGAGCGGTCAGTGTCTGCCAGCCATTGGGCAGCCACATTCGGCTCCGGAACGGTGTTACAGATTTTTCGGCTGAGGTTATTGTAGCGCTCAACCGCATCCAGGTCGTTATCCACCTTTGTAATTCGCCGCATTTGTGTTATGCAAACGCCTTCGTCTGTTTCCATACTAACAATCAGACAGTTGGGAATGGCAAACACCTGTGATTTTACGCCGTATGCGGCAAGAATTCTGCTGACACTTTCCTCGACGCGGAATGTTTCGGCGCCGCTGGTAGCCAGCCGTTGTCCCAGATTTGCGGCAAGGTCCAATAATGTATGATGATCCATAGCCGATATCCTCTCGGTAAAAGAATTACTTGCGCACAAACAGCACGCCCAGTGTGCCAGGTCCGCAGTGGCAGGAAACGGTGCAGCCGGCTTCTGTCCAGTAAATATTCTCAAAATCGCCGTAGGCATCAACGGCTTCCTTTACAGAGTCCAAACATTCATCGCTAACCGGTGTGCGGGTAACAAAGAGTGTTTCTTTCTCAAGATCCTCTCGCGCGTCAAGGCGGTCTTTCACATAGCTGGCAAGACACTTGGCGTAATTGCCGCGATACTTCTTTACTACAGACATCTTGCCGTCTTTTACCTCAATACAGGGCTTGAGATTCAGAAGGTTTGCACCGAGAGCAACAACAGAGGAACAGCGACCGCCCTTTGCCATATATTTCAGCTGGTCTAACAGGAAGCTTGCCTCCACTTTGCCTGTGAATTCGTCGAGTTGCGCTTTGAGTTCCTCCAAACTGCCACAGGTTTTAGCTAGTTGACAGGCTTTTAACACCACCAAGCCCTGTCCGGTGGACAGGTTTCTGGAGTCTACAACACGTACGTTGTCAAATTCCTGCGCTGCCAGACAGGCGTTCTGGTAGCTGGAGGAAAATTCGGCGCTGATGCTGATATGCAAAACGCCGTCATACTTATCGGCAAACTTGGAAAAGTGGTCCATATACTCACCAACGCCCTTAGCAGCAGTGGAGCATAGGTCGCCGCCGGCAGCCAC
>JAZRGQ010000058.1:0-3365 GCA_045644405.1 Faecousia sp. | reverse complement strand
ATCGTTTCTTTGTCGATGGTGCAGGCTTCAATGGCGCCGTCGGTGGCGCGCATACCGCAGGAAATATCGCCGCCCTCAAATGCAGGACCTGCAGAGCAGGCGCAGCTCATCAAAAAGTCCCGATTGCCAAACACGATTTCGCCATTGGTACCCAAATCGATGAACAGGATCATTTCGTCTTTATCCCACATCATTGTCGCCAGTGTACCGGCAGTAATATCGCCGCCTACGTAGGAGCCGATATTGGGGGCAATTACCACATTTGCAACGGGGTTTGCAGGCAGCTTCAAATCCTGGGCCTGCAGACCTTCCCAGCCGAAAAAGCTGGGGATATACGGATCCATTCGCACCGGGTCAGCGTCCACGCCTACCAGCAGGTGGTTCATCGTGGTATTAGCGCCGATGCTCAGCCGCAGAATGCCGGTTGCCTTAATGCCAGCGTTCTTGCAAAGATTTGCAAGAATAGGCGTCAGCGTTTCTTTTACAATGGCGTCCTGCAGTTTTTTCTTGCCGCCGGGTCGGCTGGACTCGATAATCCGGTTAATTACGTCCGCGCCGTAGCGAATCTGTCCGTTGCCGGAGGAGCCTTTCGCCAGAATTTCACCGCTGGTCAAATCCACCAGCACCATAGAAACGGTGGTCGTGCCAATGTCAATGGCGCAGCCAACCAGCTTTGTATCTTCATAGGGGCAGATTTCCATACACTGGAAGGTGTCTTCCCGCAGTTCGCCCTTAGCGCATACGCGCCAGTCGTTCTCCCGCAGTGTGCCTGCCAACTTCACCATCACCGTGTAGGGAACTTTTACATTAACTGCCTCCGGCAGCGCCGCCTGAATCGCCCACTGCAGCCGCTCATTATCGGGCATCGTGTCATCTTCTGTAGGCGCGTCCATCGTCAGCTGCAGGGCGCGGAAGCTGTTGGTAAAAGGAATGGCGCCGTCGGTTTCCATATCCGTTTTTACCTTTTCGAAAATAGCAATTTCCTCCGGAGAGGACAGGTCCGCGGTTTTCATACGGCTCTGGTATGCGCTGGCAATATCCGGCACAAACACTGTGCAGTCGGAAAGCACTTTGCTGTTGCAGCTTAAGCGCCAGCCGGCTTCAAATTCCTCGTCAGTGATATGGCGACTCTTAATGGTCTCCAGTTCTCCCTCCACCAGCTTAACACGGCATTTTCCGCAGGAGCCGTTGCCGGAGCAAGGGGCATCAATGGCTACATTTGCCCGACGCGCCAGCTCCAGTAAATTATCCCCTGCATTGCAGGAAATCTCTACAGAAGCCGCGCCCTCAATTTGAAATATCACTTTTGGCATACAAAATCCTCGCTTTTTTACTCTTTGCCCTATTATAGCATAGGTTTTTTCCCCTGTCCAGCCTTTCCGATTCCGATAAATAAGGCTGCCGTCCAATGGACGGCAGCCTTGTATGTTTCTTTGCTTACAGCAGGGGCTCCATAGCCAGAACAGGGTGATTCTTCTCTGTCAGCCAGTTCAGCAGCTCCTCACCGTCGGTGGTAACTGTTTCATCTGCCACCAGGTCGATGAAGTTGTCGATGCCGTACAGCTCCTTGGCTGTCTGATTCAGCCGCTGACCTACATCGTCCTTCAGCTCCTTGGGCATCCATACGATACGCTCAATGCCGCCCTCAGCGGAAACGAACTTCTTGGAGGAGATGAAGTGGCGACCGTGGCCCATATAACCGGGAGTCTGGACACCGCCACCGGTGCAGGAGGCCAGCTCACCGAAGGTCATACCGGCAGGGGTCATACCCTTGTACTCACGGTTGACTACGATAAAGCCGTTGCTCATAGGCTCGATACCGCAGATACACTCGAAGCAGCCGCAGGAAGTCATAGGATCTTCCAGAATGGAGTAGAGTGTAACATTTTCCACGGCGCCGTGGGTGGCTTCCGTAATCATTCTGTTGACTTCTTCATAACGGCCGGTTCTCTCGTCAATCAGACCCTTCTTCAGGATCGGCTGACAGGGGCCGTTGGGATCCAGCTCATTGGTTGCCTTGGCGTCCAGCCAGGAAACCGCGCCGCACAGACCCAGACGCTCGGGAGTAACCACGCAGCAGTGGGCAGGCCCAAAGGACTGGCAAAGGATACAGGTGTAGTAGCGGTCTACCGCCTCATCGGTCATAGCGGCAAGACGGTCATCACGCTGAGCATAGCGGGGCATTGCCACCTCGTCGCGGAACTTGCCCGCCTGGGCAGCATCGGTAATCAGGGTAACCTGACACTTATCCACAACCGCCTCAAACTCATTCATAATCATTACGTACAGGACTTCTGCAAAGTCCTTCAGCCGCAGACCTGCCTCGAAAGCAGCGTTGCTGACGCGGATACGTACCTGATTGCGCTGACCGGTGTGCATAACACCTTCCATATAGTTGAGCCAGGCGTGAATCTTACGCTCGATAACAGACTCGAAGTCTTCCTGCATCTTCTTACCGGCAACCTCAACGCAGGTAGCCAGCGCCAGCTCGGAAGCGCCGTCCAGATCCGGTCCGATGACTTGAATCTTGTGGTCTTCCACCTCGTTCATCTGGCGCATCATTACCAGCTCGGCAGTGGGATTCTTGGAGGACCAGAACTCATTGTGCATATCCGCCTTACGGATAATCTCGCCCTCAAAGGCAGCGGCAAATGCCACAGGAATCGGCAGCTCTGTAACCTTGATTTTGATGTTACGCAGCTCCAGAGATTTCTTGACGGTCTCTGCGTGATCGCAAACAGATTCCAACGCGCCGGGAACCTGATTCTCGCCCAGATCGATGTCTACCACCACAGGGAAGCCCAGAGCGATAGCGCCGGCGCCGGCAGAAACTACCACCGCGTCAATTGCGCCGAATGTGTTTACAAAAGCAGGTACTCTGTTCTTGGTGTAATCCAGCAGGCCAGCCAGATCACCGGGCTGCACGTTACCGAAAATCAGCGCTGCGCGGACAGCTACGGTAACAACGTGGATAACCGAGGTAACGTCATGACCCAGAGGAATCACGCGGAACTCCAGACCCATCTTCACGCCGCCCTCGGCGCACTGCTCAATAACATCGCCTACCATAAAGGTCATAATGCCCTTGCTCTGGTAGTCCTTCACTACGCGCACTACGTCCTCGGCGTTGTCAGCCTTGCCCAGCACAACCGCCACGCCGGGAATATCGCCGGTAACCAGCGGCACACCCAGAGAGCGAATGATGGGGTCGGGAACGAAGCCGATGCCGGACTCGTTTGCATAGGGGTCTCCGCCGGCTACATACTTAAGACCCTCAATGATTTCCGCGCCAACCGCAGTGGCAAGACCGGCGTTCAGCGCCTGTCCCAAATCCTCCTGGTTGGTGATAAGGCTCTTCAGCACGC
>JAZRGQ010000057.1:0-10998 GCA_045644405.1 Faecousia sp. | reverse complement strand
CTCGATGAGGAATTGAATAAGCAGGAAATGGCTGCGCTCTATTATGATATTGATTTACCCCTGTGCGCGGTACTTTATAAGATGGAAAAGGCGGGTATTGCCATTAACCGTTCTCAGCTGGCTCAGTTCGGCGCTATGCTGACGCAGCAGATTGCTGCCTGCGAGGCGTTGATTCACGGATATGCCGAAGAGCCTTTCAACATCAATTCTCCCAAGCAGCTTGGCGCATTCCTTTTTGAAAAGCTGGGCTTGCCGCCGGTTAAGAAAACAAAGAACGGTTACTCAACCAATGCCGATGTGCTGGAAAAGCTGAAAAATCAGCACCCTGTAATTGAAGCGATTATTGACTACCGTATGCTCACAAAGCTCAATTCTACCTATGCAGAGGGGCTGATGAAGGGCATTGGCGATGACGGGCGGATTCACACTACATTCCAGAATCTTGTAACTGCAACCGGTCGGCTTTCTTCTACGGAGCCGAATTTACAGAATATTCCGGTACGGACGGATTTAGGCGCTGAAATTCGAAAAATGTTTGTACCCCGTGAGGGCTGTGTGCTGGTTGATGCTGACTATAGCCAGATTGAGCTGCGTGTGCTTGCCCATATTGCTGAGGATAAATCAATGCAGCAGGCATTTCTTGACAGCGCTGATATTCATACAGTTACTGCTTCTCAGGTCTTTCACGTACCGCCGGAGGCGGTTACACCCCTGCAGCGCAGGCACGCAAAAGCGGTTAACTTTGGCATAGTATACGGCATTTCTGAGTTTTCGCTGGCTGATGATATTGGCGTCAGCCGGTATGAGGCAAAAAATTATATTGACCGGTATTTGGAAAATTATCAAGGTGTCCGGCAGTATATGCGTCAGGTAGTGGAAAACGCCAAAAAGACAGGCTTCACAAAAACACTTTACGGTAGACGCAGAGCCATACCGGAGCTTACCAGCAGCAATTATAACATTCGCAGCGCTGCTGAGCGAATTGCGCTGAATACACCGATTCAGGGAACGGCTGCTGACCTCATAAAAATGGCAATGCTGCGGGTGGATAGCGCCCTGTCGCAAAATTTCCCCCAGGCGCAGCTTTTACTGCAGGTACACGATGAGCTGATTGTAGAATGCCCGGCAGAGCAGGCGCAGCAGGTCGCAGAGCTTGTGAGCAGCCAGATGCAGGCTGTAGCAGAGCTGGCAATTCCTCTTGTTGCGGAAGCAAAGTGGGGCAACAGCTGGTATGAGGCAAAATAATGAAGTATGTAAAAATGGAACGCCGTCATATAGATGGTGTTGCGCAGCTGGAAAAGCGTTGCTTTAATGACCCGTGGAGCGTCAATTCGATTGCCGCTGAGCTTGATAATTCCCTTTCTTTATGGCTCATTGCGGAAGATGATGAAGGGCGTGTGGCTGGGTATGTAGGCTCCCAGTCTGTAATGGGTTGGTCAGATATGATGAATCTGGCAGTAGCGCCTGAATACCGGCGTATGGGCATTGGCAAAATGCTGGTTGAAACACTTGTAGAGCACTTACGTGATGCTGGCAACACCTGCCTTACACTGGAAGTGCGGCAGTCGAATGCGCAGGCAATCGGTCTTTACAGCAAACTAGGCTTTGTGCAGGTAGGCTGCAGACCCAATTATTACAGCAACCCGAAAGAGGATGCGCTGATTCTGCGAAAGGAGTGGGAGAAGTGAATATCTTAGCGGTGGAATCGTCCTGCGATGAAACAGCAGTCGCTATTGTAAAAGACGGACGCCAGGTGCTGACAGACTGCATTGCGTCGCAAGTTGACTTGCACAGAATTTATGGCGGTGTTGTTCCGGAAATCGCCTCCAGAAAGCATATTGAAGCAATTTTCGGTCTGGCGCAGCAGGCACTGGAAAAAACCGGACTGAAACGGCAGGATATTGACGCAGTGGCAGTAACCTATGCGCCGGGTTTAATCGGCGCTGTGCTGGTAGGCGTTAATTTTGCTAAGGCCGCTGCGTTGGCATTGGGAAAGCCACTGATTCCCGTTCATCATATCCGCGGGCATATTGCCGCCAATTATATTGCATTTCCCGATTTAAAACCGCCTTTTTTGTGCTTGGTTGTTTCCGGCGGTCATACGATGATTGTTGATGTGGAAACCTACACCGATATGCGTATTTTAGGTACAACATTGGATGATGCGGCAGGGGAGTGCTTTGATAAAGTCGCGCGCGTGCTTTCTATGCCTTACCCCGGTGGCGCAGCGCTTGATAAGATGGCTGCTACCGGTGATGACAGTAAATACGTACTTCCCCGGTCAAAACCCGGTGAAAATCCTTATGATATGAGTTTCTCCGGACTGAAAACCGCGTCTCTGAATCTTATTCACCACGCGCAGCAGGTAGGGGAAACGCTGGATATCCCCAGCCTGTGTGCAAGCTTCAGCGCGGCTGTATCCGATATGCTTGTTCCCAGAGTGGTCGCTGCCTTAAAGGAAACAAAAAGAAGCACACTGGCGATTGCAGGCGGTGTGGCGGCAAACTCCAGAATTCGGGCAGATTTGCTGTCCCAGACACAGTCGATGGGTGTAAGATTGTGTATGCCGCCTCTTTCTTTGTGCGGCGATAATGCGGCGATGATTGGCGCGCAGGCGTATTATGAGTATCAGGCAGGAAATATTGCAGATATGCACTTGAATGCCTATGCTACAAAGTCGATTATTGGTGAAGAATTGTAAAAAATGCAGGAGACAAATCTGTCTCCTGCATTTTTTTGCTACGCCTTTTTATTCATTTTTTGATGAATGTATGATTATGTTTACTTGTTATCATTTAGAAATACAGTGGCAAATTGTTACCCAAATTGACGAAAACTCGGCATTATAAGAAGTTTCAAAGAGAGTAATAATTTTATACCCTGTGGAAAAACCTGTGGATAATGTGAAAAACTTAATGCATAATTTTATCGCTTTTTGTGATTATGGCAACCGCAACAACTTGCGTTCAAAATTAAAATGATAGAAAATTATATACTCCGTCAATTTGCGGCTAGAATCTGAAAAAAAGCTGCGCAGAATTAATTCTGCGCAGCTCAAATTATTTAGCCGTTTTCACCGGAAATTGTGAAGCTCTGTATGCCGGCCAACTGGCCGTTTAAGTAGATGTTTACTGTATAGTTTCCTGCTTCGCTGGGAAGTGCGGGAATATCCAGCGCACAGTAATACAGATACCACATATCGTCCCAAACTTCTGATGTGGTGTTTGCGCTGATCAGTTTTCCTTCTGCGTTTGTGATGACGAACAGTGTTTCAATCACATCATCGGAATATCCGTAGGATTTATCCACGTGCAGCAGGAAGGAGGCTTTTTCGTTAGGCGCAAAGGTGGTGGTGTAATCAGAATCCTCAATATCATAGCGATCCCAATAAGGCCACTCAGGCGTCTTACACATACTGAAAGTGAAGTTGTCCTTTGTCAGGCTGCGGTCGGAATAATTGCTTGTGAAATCCTCAGCCTCCGGTGTATCAAAGTAGTAAACACCGCCGGGAACGTCAGTTCCGTCCGCTTTCTGGATAATGACTTCGTAAGAAGCATTCGGCACCAAACCTCTGATGGTCAGTGCGTTTTCATCACAGATGATACCATCTTTCAAAAGTGTTCCGTTAGCCACATAGCTGACGAGCCAGCCTTCATCAGCAATTTCCTGACTGCTTTCCCAGGAAAGCGCTGCGGAAGTGGCGCTCAAATCAAGAGCGAAATTACTCAAAGTAACAGAGTTCTTTGCAACGTAGGTGCGCTGATTCACACTCATACCGGCAGCAGTTACCTCAATGGTGTAGGCATCGGTGCTGTCCAGGTTCGTAAATTCAGCGGTTGTTTGAGAAGTAATAACAGTTTCGTTGTATCCGGATTCGTTGTAGCAACGGGCGGACCAGCTTTCTACAGTAACGCCTTCCGGTGCAGCCCAGCTGACAGTAATTTTTCCGTCCAGGCAGCTGTTGACGTGCAGCTTTTCAGCGTACACAAGCTTGCTGGCAACAAAGTTAACCGTATCCGTTCCAACTACATACAGATCTTCCTGTGGCTGAATACGGAAGGTGTATTCCTTACCCACAGTCAAGCCGTTCAATGTTGTGGTGTGAGAGGGGAATGTTACACTCTTTTCGTCCTCTCCGGGCGCACTGTAGAATACGCTCCACTGCTCAGAATCGGGACCGTCCACAGTAAAGGACAAAATTGCGCTTCCGTCCTCGCTGCCGGTAACGGCGCTGAACTGGACAATGTTGGATTGGACAGGTGTGGAATATGCCTTTGAAGTGTCGCCGGTCAGCTTATGGAAGCCGGCCGCCTGCACCTTTACTGTGTATGCAGTATCCGCAACCAGATTTTCAAATACTGCAACGCCACCGGACAGGGGCGCGGTGATTTGATTTCCGTGGGGGTCGGCGCATACAACCATCAAAAGGGATTCGTCTACAGCAGAATCAACCTGTACTGTCAGCACATCCTCACTGCCGTCAAGGCTGATAGAATGAATCGGAATCAGATAGTAATTGCTGTAGTAGTAAACACCGGCGGCAATCACCGCAAGTGAAAGCAGCACAATCAGCGTGTTGCGTAGCCAATGAGACTTTTTCTTCTTTTTGGGAGCAGGCTGCTGTTCGGACTCCTCGGGAGTTTCCTCCTCATCAGTAGCTTCAGATTCTTCTTCTGAAGGTTCTTCCTCTACAATCGGCTCCGGCATCGGCACATCGATAGGCTCAGGCTGAACAACCGGATCCGGCACAGGGTGATTGGCAATTTCATCTGCCTGAGTAAGGATTTCCGAGGTTTCGTCGGTAACCTCATCATAAGAAACCTCTTCGGTTTCATTAACGGGATCAGTTTCATCGTCCTCTGCGTCAACCAGGAAGGATAGATTCTCAAAGTCTTCCTCTGATTCGCTTTCCTCTGTGATCGGCTCCTCGGGTTGCGCTTGGGTTTCTTCCTGTACAGTTTCGTCTTCTACAGGCGGCTGTTCTTGTGTAACGTCGGTATCTTCCTCTGCAGTATCTTCAGCCACAGGCGCTTCTTCCTCGGCAGCCACCTGCACAGGCGCGATGGGTACTTCATCTGCGCCATTGCGCTGCATATAGCTGACCAGTGCCTGTCCCAGCTGCATCGGGTCTTCCCAGCGGTCAGCAGGATCGGCGGCGCAGGCCTTTAGAATAATCTCAGCCATTTCATAGTCTGCGTTTGCAGGAGGAGCAAAGGGCTCTCCGGATTCAGAGTCAGAAGTGAAAGGCAAAATGCCGTCATTATAAATTTGATACAGGATCAAGCCTACAGCATAGACGTCAAGGGTTGTGTTCAGTGTGCTGTATGCGTCTGTAATTTCCGGTGCGGTATATGCGCTGCGGTATTTATCCGGCAGGGAGGTGTACTTCAAGGAGTTCAAAGCGATAAAACCCAAATCGCCGATGCGATAGGCGTTCTCACCGGTAACAAAAATGTTATCTGGCTTCAAATCCACGTAAAGATAGCCGGAACGGCGGCAAACAGTCAGCGCTGCACACATATCAAGACCGAGATTGATTGCGCCCAGATGGGTCATAGGCGCTTTCTTCAGCTGACGTGTAAGGGTGCGCTTATATTCACCCAGCAGGCAAATTTCATATCCACGTCCGTCTTCTGCTTCTGACAGCTGCCAGCTGTCATAACGCACAAAGCCTTCCAGCTGTGAAAGCCGTTCCAGTATTTCAATTTCATCTGTAACCTCGCCAGCAACACTGCGGAAGTAGGAAAGTGCAGATTCTTCGTCGCTGTATGCGCCGGAGAGCAGAAGCGCGTCCAACTGCAGCTCTGATGAAGGTACATTAATTACCTTGACTAAGTACTTTTTTTCTGTATTTTCATCCATGGCGGGGTAGCACCGGATACCGTGATGCTCACTGATAGGCCCGCCCACGGCAAAAGTATCCATTAATGGCGAAATCTTCTTAAATTCTGACAAATTTATCGCCTCCTTACAATTCTACTGTATATCATAAAATAAATTTTCCAAAAAAGCAACAGCTTTATGGTTGTTTTATTCTGCAAGAAATGCTATAATTAGCACATTGATGAAATGGTCGGAGTTTTCCGACTGGTTAGGAGGACAAAATGAGCAAGATTATTTGCGATGTTTGCGGTACATCATATCCGGAAACTGCCACCCAGTGTCCGATATGTGGCTGCGTAAGACCTGCTGAAGCCAACAGTGTTTCCGGTCAGACCGGCGAAAAGGACGGAGGCTACACTTATGTCAAAGGTGGCCGCTTCTCCAAGTCTAATGTACGTAAACGCAACAAAGCCAATGCTACTGTATCTGCGAATATTGTATCTGATGTGGACGATTCTCAGGAGAAAGAAACAAATAAGACAAATAAAGGATTGGTTGCCACGGCGGTTGTACTGTTGTTGGCGATTATTGCGGTTGTAATTTATATTGCGCTGCGTTTCTTTATGCCGGATGTTCTGCCTGATTTCAATATGAACGGCACTACGGATACAACCACCGCAGGCACTACTGAAGCTGTTCCCTGTGAGGGAATTAAGCTTGACGTTACTACGGTTACTCTGGACGAGTGCGGTGAGGCAAGAATGCTGTATGCAGATCTGGAGCCTGCCGGCGCAACTGATGAGATTACATTTACATCCAGCAATGAAGAAATTGCTACAGTAACTCAGGAGGGTAAGGTTACCGCTGTCGCGCCCGGCGAGGCAATTATCACAGCAACCTGCGGCGAATTCAGCGCCCAGTGCCGAGTGTCCTGCGTGTTTACGTTGCCGACTGAGGAATCCACAGAGGAAGCAGTAGACGAAACTACTGAAGAAACTACACAGGAGACCACAGAAGACACCACAGAAGACGCAACAGAAGACACAACAGAAGGTACAACAGAAGATACCACTGCCGACGAGAAGGCATTTATGCTGAATAGAAATGACATTACCTTCTCCTATAAAGATGAAGGCTGGCAGATTTATGACGGCAGCATTGCTTTGAGTGAGATTACCTGGTCCTCCGATGACGAAGCAATTGCAAAAATCGAGAACGGCCGCGTTATCGCAGTTGGCGCCGGCATAACGAATGTTCACGCCGAATACGAGGGTGAGAAGGTAAGCTGTATTATTCGCTGCAGCTTTACAGATGATTCTGAGAATCAGGACGTCAGCGGTAACGGCGGTGAGACAACAGAAGATGAAGGCGGATCTTCCTCAAACAACACAGATACCGGCTACAAGCTCTTTAATGTTCACGGAAACGCGGAAGACGTTTCCATTACAGTTGGCTACAGCTTCTCTTTGCAGTTGGTAGACGCTAACAGCAACAACGTCAGCGGTGTAACCTGGGCATCTTCCGACAGCAGCTGCTGCACAGTTAATGAGGGTTTGATTACCGGTGTTGGCGCCGGTATGGCGAAGGTAACCGCTACCTATAACGGACAAACATATATCTGCATTGTTCGTGTAAGTTAAGTAATAATCAGAGGGCATCGCGTCTGCGATACCCTCTGATTTTATTCTCCGTCCACGCAGGGACGATTCTTGCGAAACAGCAAGCTGATACACCACAGACCTGCGATGCCGATAATTGCATAGATAATCCGACTGAATACAGCGTCTTGGCCGCCGAAAATCCACGATACAAGATCGAATTGGAAGATTCCGACTAAGCCCCAGTTGATAGAGCCGATAATAGAAAGTATCAGCGCAATCGTATCCATAACATAACCTCCATTGTTGTTTTGGTATCCCTATATTGCCCAAGCTTTTACGGATTATGCGTGATTTACTTCGTATAGTATTAATGATTGCAAAAAAACTTTGTTTTGCTATAATAGTGTAAACAGGGAAGGTGGAGACTATTATGGGTAAATTTTTCCAACCAACTGATATTTTGATTCCCAGGCAGTGCCAGATGGAAAAATGGGCGGTGATTGCCTGCGATCAGTTTACATCTGATTTATCATACTGGCAACGGGTGCGCGACTATGTTTCAGACGCCCCATCTACACTGCATATGATTCTGCCGGAGGCTGAGCTGGCAAATGCAACCGACGCAACCGTAGCTGCGATTAACCGGTATATGGAAAAATGCCTTGCAAACGGCATCTTTCAAACGTATGAAAATGCGTATATCTACGTTGAGAGAACATTGGCAAACGGCTCTGTGCGCCAGGGTGTGATTGGTGTTGTAGATTTGGAGGAATACCACTATGACCCCGCTATGCACCCCAATATTTGCGCCACAGAAATGACTGTGTTGGAGCGGATTCCGCCACGTGTTGCTGTGCGTAAAGACGCGCCTGTGGAGTTTACCCACGTGCTTTTGCTGTGCGATGATGTAACACGCACAATTATCGAGCCGCTGCGGGAGGAAAAAAGTAACCTTCCCAAGCTGTATGAATTTGATTTAATGGAAAACGGCGGCCGCATTGCAGCGTGGCTTTTGCAGGGTGAAGACGCGCGGAAGTTTGACAAAAAGCTTGATGCTTACGAGCAGAAAAACACCTATCTTGTTGGAGACGGAAACCATTCTCTCGTTACTGCAAAAACCTGCTATGAGAATATAAAAAATGCGACGCAGGAAGATGCGTACGCCTGCCACCCGGCAAGGTATGCCCTTGTAGAGCTTGGAAATGTCCACAGCAGCTCCCTGGCGTTTGAGCCGATTCACCGCATTCTTACCAATGTGAATGCAGAGAAACTGCTGCAGGACCTGCAAAGCATCTGTTCTGATACGGGGGAAGAAGTGAAATGGTTCTGCGGTAATCACTCCGGGAGTGTACGCGTTAACACACCGGAAGGAGAATTGACAGTAGGCGTTTTGCAGGATTTTCTTGATAAATGGTTGCAGGAAAATTCCGGCGAAATTGATTATATTCACGGCGATGATGCAGTAAAATCACTTGCAACGCAGGAAATGGCAGTGGGATTTTTACTGCCTGCAATGCAGAAGTATATGCTGTTCCCCTTTGTGAAAGGTGGGCGCACATTGCCGAGAAAAACATTTTCTATGGGACACGGATTTGAAAAAAGGTACTATCTGGAGGGACGTAAAATCAAATGACTACACTCTATGAAGCTGCATTTGCAAAAATTAATCTGACACTGGACGTGCTTGGATTGCGTGAAGACGGTTACCACGATTTGAAAAGTGTGATGCAAACCATATCTATACGCGATGATGTGGAAATTGATATTGACACCGGAAAGCCCTGGAAGCTCAGCTGCACTATGGAAGGAATTCCGGAGGATAGCCGCAATCTGGCGTGGAAAGCGGCAGAGGTTTTCTTTAAGGCAACCGGAAAAGATCCCAACGGTATTGAAATCCGCATTTTAAAACGGATTCCCACACAAGCTGGATTGGGTGGTGGCAGCGCCGATGCTGCTGCTGTGTTGCGGGCTTTAAACCGCCACTATGAACACCCCTTCTCCATTCTCGCATTGGCAGAACTGGGCGCGCAGGTAGGCAGTGATGTGCCTTTTTGCACATTGTGCGGCACAGCAATGGTAGAAGGCAGGGGAGAGCGCCTGCGGAAACTGCCGGATATGCCGGACTGCTGTTTTGTCGTCTGCAAACCGAATTTTTCGTCGTCCACACCTGCGCTTTACAAAAAGCTTGATGAAACCGAGATTGCAAGAAGACCTGACCATCAGGCGATGGAAAGCGCGCTGCTGGCTTCTGATTTGGGAAAGATTGCAGAAAATATCTGGAACGTATTTGACCCGGTTGTTACCCAGGAGCATCTGGAGCTGAATTATATAAAGTCGATTTTCAACAGCTACGGTTCGGTAGCACAGCAAATGACCGGCTCCGGATCGGCGGTATTTGCGATTGTTGAAAACTTTGAATATGCTGCTGTTATCTGCAATATGCTAAAAGACAATTATCCTCAGGTATTTATTGCAAAACCTGTATAACTTTACGCCGTCTGTACTTTCATACAGACGCCGGCTTCTTTTTTGAAAAAATCGCGCAATGTCCTATAAATTACACTTATTATGTGATATAATGTAAAAAAACGTGAAGGAGCCGCAAGATGCTGACATTTTTACTGGGTACTGACTGGAAAGCAAATCGAAATGCAGTATTGGATAGAATTGCTGCAGATGTTTCGCAGGAACGCGGTGGTAGAATTCTAATTGTTCCAGAATCCATCAGCCACGACACTGAGCGCAGATTATGCCAGAAAGCCGGAGATACTGCCAGCCGCTTTGCGGAGGTACTGTCCTTCAGCCGTATGGTAAACCGGGTGCGCGATGTAGCGCAGCAGGGTACATATGCCTGTCTGGACGCAGGCGGTCGGCTTGTTGCAATGGCAGCGTCAGCTATGCAGCTGCACAGCAAGCTGAAAGCATATGCAGCAGTTGAAACAAAGCCTGAGTTTTTGAGCAATCTGGTTGATGCGGTTGATGAGTTTAAGCGGTGCTGTATTTCACCTGAAGATTTAATGTCAGCATCAAGGCAGACACAGGGCTCTCTTGCGCAAAAACTGGAGGAACTGTCCTTACTGCTGGAGGCCTACGATGCAATTTGCGCCCAGGGAAAGCGGGACCCGGCAGACCAGATGCGCTGGCTTTTGGAGCAACTGGAAGATTGCGATTTTGCGGCGCAACGTGTATTTTATATTGACGGATTTCCGGATTTTACGCAGCAGCATTTGCAAATTCTTATGCACATCATTACCAACGCGCAGAATGTGTATATCAGCTTAAACTGTGATGAAATTAACACACAAAATCCTGCTTTTGAAAAAGCGGGCAGTACTGCGCTTACCTTACTTCGGTATGCGCAGCAAAACGGTATTGCTGTAGATATACAGTATGTGATTCCGGAAGAGTCTGCTTTGCAGAGTGTAAGGGAGTCTTTATTCCGCGGTAATGTAAGCAGTTTGGACAAAGTCAAAGATATTTTGCGTGCATATCAGTGCGACAGTGTTTCCCAGGAATGTGCGGCGACAGCATTGCAGATTCTGCAGTATGTGAAATCCGGTGGTCGCTATCGGGA
>JAZRGQ010000056.1:0-7753 GCA_045644405.1 Faecousia sp. | reverse complement strand
GTAGACGATATAGGACTCGATTTAATTAAGGTTCGGCTCGGTCCAGCCCTCGCTGGCAACGCTCGTCCGCGTTGCAACTGGTGGGTTCGAGTCCCATATCTAATACCATACCCAAAAAAGAAAACCACACCGAATGGTGTGGTTTTAAGGCATTCCGCTGCGTTCACATAGCAAAACCCTCCCCGTGGGGAGGGCAATTTTTGGCCTTTACAAACTTTTTAATTAACTTCGAACCAAGCTATGCTTTTTCCACACTTATCAGCACTGCTATCATCATAATTATTGAATATCAAATCAATGGTATGGTCTTGATAATTTTGATACTCCCATGCAATGTTCTCGTCCTCAATTATTTTTAGACAATCTGCGAAGAACTCGTTCTTTATTTTATTGCTGTCCACATCGTTCGCATTTGCAATCAACGAATCCGGCTTAATTATAACGTAGACCTGACTGCTGTTATGAATGGCGGCATAAACATATTCGGGATATTTGTTTGCGATATTCTCACAAGCACTATTTAAGTGTTCAAGCACCGGCTTAATGACGGGGTTCTCTGCTGGCACAAAGTTTGTGAATCCTAAATCATGTGTGCTTATACCGTAACCGCTAATCATCAGACACATATCGTTTATTGCAACATTGACGAGGTCTATAATTTCTTGACGAATTGTTGCCCGGTTCGGAACATAACCGGAAAAACTCTCAATATCGGGATAAATCATATCTACACTATAGTTCTCTGCGGATAGGAATGAAATATATCCCTTAGCAATTGTATTGTAGTGAACCGCCTCGCCATAAACATCGTGCATTTCTTCTCTTGACCACTTTATATGAAAAATCCCATCTGCAGGAGTATAAGTTACCGCTACTACATCGTCAAATCTCATCTTGGTGTTGTTCATTCCACCGATACCAAATTTGCCGTACTTGGTTAGTGTAAAAGTGATTTCTTCCCCATTATACGGAACAGAAAGAAATAAGTCAAAAGTATAATTGCCCGCTGACCGGGTGGATTCATCGTAGTAGCAGACTACCGCATTTGGATTGTTAATATCCGCATTGCTTGTTTCAGCGCTGCCTTTCTTAGAAAGATAGTCTACAAGTTTGGCATATGTATCCAACCGAAGGGCATTCTCCGGTGGCTCAGAAGGTATAGTAGGAGCAGTTGTTGACGCTACCATGCTACTTGTTGTTTTATCTTCGTTGTCATTTTTTGCGCCGCAAGCACATAAGCCAATGCATAAACACAGTGCCAATACAATTGCGATTGTTTTTTGCATTTCTTTTCTTCCTTTCTGTCTATAAAATAAAAAAGTGCGGCTACCGAAGTAACCGCACAAAAAACGCAAACTCCGATAGTCGCCAAACCAACTCTGCGGAAAAGAATAATCTTCACAACTACAGAATCAGAATTTGCATTTTTATCAAATTCAAATTGTAGTTGCGAAAAGGGTATAGTATCCCTATGGAAAATTATTCTTCTCGCATTATTTAGTTGGTTTGGCATAGATATTATAATGTGTTTTTCTGCGTTTGTAAAGAAAAAGTGCCGGAATGTCCATACATTCCGGCGTAAATTGGTTATTGATTGGTTTTTGCGGTGTTAATGGAGGCAATTTAGCTGGCGATAGCCAATTTAGCTCGCCGAAGGCGAATATAGCTGAAAACACCGTAATTGTGATACCACAATTACGGTGTTTTCGTGGTGGACGATATAGGACTCGAAACTATGACCTGACCCACTGCAAGCGATTCTCCGCTTGACAAAAAAAGAACCCGAGTCAAAAGACTCAGGTTCTAATATGGTGGACGATATAGGACTCGAACCTATGACCTTCCGCACGTCAAGCGGATGCTCTAGCCAGCTGAGCTAATCGTCCAAAGGCAGGTGTCATTATAATCAAAGATAGGGGGTTTGTCAAGCCCCCTATCGGTTTTTTTATACTTCGGTAAGGTTTTTGTTGTTCTTCGGTTTCTTCTGCTGCTGCATCCAGACGTTCATTACAAGGCTGTGGGGCAGCAGTTTTACAAGCAAACGTTGCCCTTTGGGCAGCCAGCCGTGAACAGAAACCTGCTTGCTTGTCCGGTACAGGTCCTTAAGACCGGTTGCAACCACGTCTTTTGCCTCGTACACCTTAGTGAAGTTCTGCACTTTGGCGTGGTTGGTCTGGCAGGCGTGGTCGAAAAACTCTGTTCTGACCCAGAACGGATTCATCGCCATTACCCGTATGCCCTCTTTTTTTAGCTCTGCGTGGATACCGCGGCTGTAGCTGAGCACAAAGGCTTTCGTAGCGCCGTAGGTGGTGATATAGGGAACGGGCTGGAATGCGGACAGGCTATCCAGCTGCAGAATGTGGCTGCCGCGCCGCATATAGGGCAGCACCACCCGGGTTACGGCTACCAGCGCTTTGCAGTTGACGTCAATCATATGCAAATCCTCTTCCAGAGGAACGTTCCTGAAATCGCCGAATTTTCCGAAACCGGCGCCGTTGACCAGCAGCTTTACATTGGGCTGCGCCTGCTCCAGCAGTTGGGAAAGGGTCTGGAAGCTTTGGCTATCGCACAAATCCAGAGGCACAGGCCGCACCGGAGTGGAAACCGCGTCCTTTAACTGCTCCAGCGCCTTTTCCCGCCGCGCGATGACCCATATTTCATCTACATCTACATATTTACCCAGCTGCAGGACAAATTCCCGTCCCATACCGGAGCTGGCGCCGGTTACAATGGCAATATTCATAGCCTTTCTCCTGTTTTGAATTGCTTTGCCGCAGACAGCAGCGCGTCGGCGGTGTTTTCCAGACGTTCCTCCTGCACCAGTTGCAGCAAGTAATTCTGGCAGGCACCGATGTCCTTTCCGGTGAGCCCAAGCGCCAGCAAATCGTGTCCGTCGATGGCAAGATTCCGGACACTCAGGCAGGCTTGCTCCTGCATAAGCTGGTCAAGCATTGCTTTAATTTGCGAAAAGTCGGTATCCGCTTCCACATCACCCACGCCCTTGCCGCAGAAGTCTGCCTGCTGCAGCTGCAAAAGCGCATACAGATTCTCAGGACCGAATTTTCCCAATCGGCGGCGCAGCAGCGGACGGCTGGGCTCCAGCACAGTCATATGGTGCGCGACGAGCAGCTCCACCTGCTCCCGCAGGGCAGTGGGCGCTTTCAGCCGCGTCAACGCCTGGTGAGCAAGCTGGGCGCTGTGCTTTGCGTGGCCGGGAAAATGTCCTCTGCCGGTTTCGTCTTGATAAAAGCACACAGGCTTGCCGGTATCGTGCAGCACCGCCGCCCAGCGCAGCGCAAGGTCTGCAGGAACACATTCTACCACCTGCGCTGTGTGGGTATACACATCGTACAGGTGATGGGGCGAGTGCTGCTGGAAGCCTACCGTAGGGGCAAGCTCCGGAATGACCTGTGTCAAAATAGGCGCGTACCGGACGAAATCGTCGGCAGTAATCCGGGGTAAAAGTTTACATAATTCTGTAAATACACGCTCCTTTGCCAGTGTGTCCAGCGTGGGTGTCAGGTGCAGCATTGCCTGCAGGGTGTTTTCCTCCGGCAGCAGACTGTAGCACACAGCAAACCGCACGCCCCGCAAAATCCGCAGACTGTCCTCCTGAAAGCGGGCAGTGGGGTCGCCCACGGTGCGCAAAACCTTGCTATGCAAATCCGCCTGCCCGCCGAAGGGGTCTACATAGCCCCTGACAGGGTGATAGGCAATGGCATTGACGGTAAAATCCCGCCGCGCCAGATCTTCTGTAATATCACCGACAAATTGCACCCAATCCGGGTGGCGGCTGTCCTGATAGCCACCTTCTGTGCGGAAGGTGGTGATTTCAAACAGCTGCGTGTCCACAATTACGCCGATGGTGCCGTGCTTTTCTCCGTTGCGTACCAGCTTATGTCCGGAGAAAACCCGGCATATGTCAGCAGGCTTTGCATCGGTGCATAAATCGTAATCCTTTGGTGTAAGTCCCAGCAGAGAATCCCGAACACAGCCGCCGACTGCATAAGCGGAAAAGCCGGCGCTTTCCAGCGCGTCTATGCAAAACAGCACCTGTTCCGGCAGCTTCATAGGGTTTCCTCCAGCTGCGCGCGGGAACGGGGTGTGCGCAGAGGACAAAAGTCCAGCGCCATCCAGGCACCCATACACAGGAAAAATGCTGCATTATCGCCGGGAATAGAAAGGCAGCAGCAAAACAGGGCGCACTGATTAAGGAACACAAATCTTCTGCGTGTGCTTTCACGAATTGCCAGACAGGCGTGGGTGAAGGCGGTGAGCATCAGGAATATGATTGCCAGCAGGGGGAACAGGTATACAGAAAGCTGGGATTCATTTGACCAGGCGCGTACCTGTGTAACACCGTAGAACATAAGGTATACGGTAACAACGGCATACAGCAGGGCGGTGGGGCGTATCTGCCGCAGACGGCAGTAGCCAATTACGCAAAACATAAGGGTGGAAAAAATACCCAGAAACAGGCTGATAAAGCGGAAACCGCCGGTGGCGTTGCCGCCCAGATTGCACAGGCAGCCTACAGCGCCCAGCCAGCAGCCCACAGCCCGCAGAATACTGCCGGGGAACATTTGACGGTACTTCTTAAGCGCAGGCAGATTTCCGGAAGCCAGAAAGACACCGCCCAGCACCAGCGCCAGCAGAATATAGCAAAGAATATCGGCTGCGTGTCCGGCAGGTAAAAGCCCCTTGGCGTCTCTCAGTGAGAACAGCCAAAAACGCAGCGCCATACCGATTCCACCTGCCAGCAGGGGAAACCAGGGCATAACAGTAGGTTTGATTGAAAGCTTCATAGGTATCTCTCCTTATAAGATAAAAAACAAAATACCGGCAAGAACCGGCTGGTGCAGCAGGTAAATCAGCAGACTGTGTCTTCCGCAGAAGCACAATGCCCGCAGTACAGGCTGACGGGCGTTTACACCGGGAAGCAGACTGGTTTTGTTGCGGTATAAGGTTTTGCCGGCAAACGCGCCCAGCAGGAAGTATCCCAGATTGGGCAGCAGCGGAAAATAGTCGGAGGTTACAAAGGTGCGGCTGGGAACGCCAAAGGGAATCAGCCAGGGGAAGTCCACCTGCACATTGCGCACAAGATACAGTCCCACTCCTGCAAATACCAGACCTGCAGCGCCCAGCAGCCATACAGGCCACCGCCGGAACAAAGGCCAGAGCAGCATACAAATGCCCAGGCAGTGCAGCACACCGAAATAGATGATAATTTCCTTTCCGGAAAAGTTCACCAGATACAAACCTGCGGTAACGATACTGATAAGAATACCGCAGCCAAGCACAAGAAGTCCGCGTCGGACAGGGCGGGAGCCCAGTGTTACGCAGACGCCGGATAAAATCAAAAAGATAACGCCGCCCCAGTCCTGCGAAAAGTCAAACCAGGCGGGATTGCGCAAATCCCACACCCGATACAGCACCACCAGGTCATAGGTCAGATGAATCCAGATAACAGCTAAAATACTCAATCCCCGCAGGGCGTCCAGTTCCCAAATTCTTTTTTGCAAAGAATCACCTCTTCAATATCTTATTATACCAATATAAATTACCGATTTCTACCCCTTTTGGAAAATTTACACTTGTTTCTGAAAACCTTTAATAGTATAATGATAAGCAATATTTAACCGGGGAGGAAAAGGTATGCTGTTGACAATTCTTGCGGCAATCAGTCTGATAGCTGCGGTGGCGGTGTGTATCTGCGCGGACAGCTTTTTGACAATGGCGTGGCTGTGGCAACTGCCGGTGGGTTTTGTCGCGGGATTTCTTGCTTTGGCGCTGCTGTATTTTTTGTTCTTATGGCTGATGTGCGCGTTGGTAGACCCCCGGAAGCCTCAGGAAAAGGACAGCCCCTTTTATCGGGCGCTGGTAACCTTAACTGCCGGCGCGGCGCGGGTAATACTGCGAATGCGAATTCATACCGAGGGTATGGAAAAGCTGCCGAAAAGCGGGCGGTTTTTGCTGGTGTGCAACCATCTTAATATTCTGGACCCGGTTGTGCTGCTGCATCTGTTCTCCGGAAGCCAGTTGGCGTTCATTTCCAAAAGAGAGAACAGCAGTATGTTTCTGGTAGGAAAGCTGCTGCATAAAATACTGGGGCAGATGCTCAATCGGGAAAATGACCGAGAGGCGCTGAAAACGATTTTGCGGTGCGTGCAGATTCTGCTGGAGGACGCCGCCTCTATCGCGGTGTTCCCCGAGGGGTACGTCAGTCTGGACGGATTGCTCCACCCCTTCCGCAACGGCGTATTCAAAATCGCCCAGAAAGCGAAAGTGCCGATTGTGGTATGCACATTGCAAAATACAAACCGCGTTTTTAAGAACGCCCGCCGGCTGAAGCCCACCGATGTACATATGCACCTGTTGGCAGTTGTGCCGCCGGAAAGCCTGCAAGGCAGGACAACCGCAGACATCGGCGCCCAGATTCACGCGCTGATGGCAGAGGATTTAGGCCCGGATCTGGTACTTTCCTAGACAATCCACTTGATTTCTGGTATGTGGGGCGTTATAATGGCTCTATTGTGAGAAAATCCGAATTTGGAGGAAATAAGAGATGAAAAACAGCGAAAAGACTTTGGATATGATTGTTAACCTGTGTAAGAACAGAGGTTACGTTTATGCCGGCTCCGAAATCTACGGCGGTCTGGCAAACTCCTGGGACTACGGCCCTCTGGGTGTGGAGTTCAAGAATAATGTGAAAAAGGCGTGGCTGAAGAAGTTCGTGCAGGAATCCCCCTACAATGTAGGTCTGGACGCGGCAATTATTATGAATCCCACCACCTGGGTTACCACCGGCCACGTGGGCTCTTTCTCTGACCCGCTGGTAGACTGTAAGGGCTGCGGCTCCCGTCAGCGCGCCGACCAGCTGATCGCTGCCTCAGAAAGCGGCAAGCAGGTCAATGTGGACGCGATGAACGTGGACGATATGAACGACTTTATCGCCGAGCACGAGGACGTGGTCTGCCCCAACTGCGGCAAGCATCACTTCACCTCTATCCGCAACTTTAACCTGATGTTCCAGACCAAGATTGGCGTTACCGAGGACTCCTCCTCTATCGCCTACCTGCGTCCGGAAACCGCACAGGGTATTTTCGTAAACTTTGCTAACATTCAGCGTACTACCCGTAAAAAGCTGCCCTTCGGTGTCTGCCAGGTGGGCAAGGCGTTCCGTAACGAGATTACCCCCGGCAACTTCACCTTCCGTACCCGTGAGTTTGAGCAGATGGAATGTGAGTTCTTCTGCAAGCCCGGCACAGACCTGGAGTGGTTTGCCTACTGGAAGGATTTCTGCAAGAACTGGCTGATCAGCCTGGGCATTAAGGAGGAAAGCCTGCGTCTGCGTGATCACGATCCCGCTGAGCTGGCATTCTATTCCCGCGCAACTACCGATATTGAATACCAGTTCCCCTTCGGCAACGGCTGGGGCGAGCTGTGGGGCATTGCTGACCGTACCGACTACGACCTGGGCCGTCATCAGGAAGCTTCCGGCAAGACACTGGAGTACTACGATCAGGAAGCAAACGAGCACTACATTCCTTATGTTATCGAGCCTTCTCTGGGCTGCGACCGTGTGGCGCTGGCATTCTTGTGCGAAGCTTACGACGAGGAAGTTGTGGGCGTAGACAAGAACGGCAAGGAGGATATCCGTACCGTTCTGCGGCTGCATCCGGCACTGGCTCCTTTCAAGGCAGCAATCCAAGTCGGAGGCCAAGCGGTCTTAGGAAGACAACAGGTCAATCCA
>JAZRGQ010000055.1:0-10152 GCA_045644405.1 Faecousia sp. | reverse complement strand
ATACGGTTTCTCTGCATACCGTTGGTCATACGTCCGTTATATTCAAATTCATTATCGCTGTAGGGGTCAAACAAAGAGGGATTGTTGGTAATGCTGATTAAGCTGGCGCACTCTGCCAGGCTCAGCATTTCCAATTCCTTTCCAAAGTAGGTGGCTGCTGCGCTTCTGACGCCACGGCAACCCTGTCCCAAATAAATAACATTCAGGTACATTTCCATAATGGTTGCCTTATCATACTGCTTTTCCATCTGAATGGCGCGGAAAATTTCCATTACCTTACGCTGGACAGTTACATCGTCAGCAGTTTCGTCTTCGCTTAGCAGAATATTCTTAATCAGCTGCTGGGTGATACTTGAGCCACCGGTGGAGGAGTCGCCAAAGAACATTTTTGCGGTGGCCTTGACGGTAGTAACCCAGTCAACACCCTGATGTTCATTAAAGCGGTGGTCCTCGATAGCAATAGCCGCATCAATCAGATTCTGGGGAATATCCTCATACTCTGCCCAGCGGCTGCTGGTAGCGGCAAAGATTTTCTGATACTCCTGAATGTGGCCGTCGCTATCCAGATAATACAGGTAGGAATTTTGCTCAAGGTCATAGCCTTCCATATCGATAATTGCCTCAGGCAGAATATCCTCCTGCAGATAATCACCCAGTGTGCCTACAAACACAAAGCCGCAAATCACACCAATCATCAATACGGTTGCTGCCGCGCCGGCTGCCACCTTAAACAGGGTGAATAATACAATCCAGATTTTATGCAGAACAGCCAGTGCGCCCTTGGGATTCCATTCCTGACGCAGTATCTGCTTCTTCTTTCTGTTATCTCGTGCCATAATATTCCCTCCATCAACGGCAAACGCCAAATGGTTGTTAGTTTATAGTAAGTCCATACTAAAGCATATAACTTCATTCATAGCATTATAGCATACCCATTCAAAAAACGAAAGACCCAATTTATAAAATATTATTGTGTTTTGGAAAAAACTTCTTGTATGCTTTCGCTGCCGGTTGCATACGATAGTAGGGGTAACCGGCGCAACGCGGGTATATTCTCTTTTTCATCTAATCTGGCGGTAACCGTTTTATACTACAATGCTATCATTCACCTGACACTTTCCTCTTGATTTTCCCCTTAACTACCGCTACAATATACCTAAAGGAAACAAGGAGGAAACACTATGGACGATTACTACGGCTCTGATTTTATGACCATTGTAGATGAGGACGGCACCGAATACGAACTGGAAATCCTCTCTACCCTGGAATACAACGGCGAAACCTATCTTGCAGTCATACCGGCGACCGGCGACTCCGAGTCTGAGGATTATGAGGTAAGCATACTCAAGTCTGTGGAAGACGAAGATGGCGAACCCATTCTGTGCGCCATTGAAGATGACGCGGAACTGGAATCTGTCTACGAGCTGATTATGGAGCAGCTTTACGAAACAGAAGAGGAAGAATAAGTTCCTTTTCCTGCTTGGTTCGTATGTGTGTCCTTTTGGACCCACATCATTTAATAGGGATGCTTGACTTCCCTGTCGGATTGCAGACCTCCCGCCCACGCTATGACGTGTTGCGGACGTTGGGAGCAGCGAAGGCAGAGAGCGGCAACCCACCTGCCCTTTCGTGCAGGTCATAATTGGATGCACTACGGCCAAAGTGGGTGAGGCACGGAGAGCTTCGGCTCTCCGTGTTTTTTTGTGAATTTTTTTATTTTTCACCAAAAACAGCGGTTTTCCCCTTGAAACCGAAATGCAAATCGGTTATAATACCTAAGACTGCGCACCGGACAGGTGCGTTACCTAACCGCAAAATGAGAGGAATTGATTACATGAGCGCATCCGATAAGAAGAAGCTTCGCAAGGAGCAAAGAGCTGCCCAGTTGACCGAGCGTCAAAAGAAGGAGCAGTCCGAAGCAAAGAAACTGAAGGTCTACTCCACTGTATTTATCGCTTTAATTATTGTGGTAGCTGTTGTTGGCTTGTCTGTTATGGCTGTTAAAGCTGTAAACCGTACCGGCATTATTGACCGCAACACCACAGCGATGTATGTAGGCGATGAAGCTGTTAACAGCGTAGAGCTTAACTACTACTATAACGACCTGCTGAATGCTACTTACAATGAGTACTATTCTGCCTATGGCGACAATGCTCCCACCTATGTGTTGCTGCTGTACGGTCTGGATATCACCCAGCCGCTGGATAAGCAGGCCTATGACAGTGATGAATATGAAACCTGGGCTGACTACTTCCTGGATACCGCCAAGCAGACTCTGCGCAACGACCGCGCGATGGCTGCAAAGGCAGCTGCCGACGGATTTGAGCTGACTGAGGAAGACCAGGACGCTCTGACCGCGAATATTGAGAATCTGGGTTTCTACGCCACTATGTACGGCTATCCTGACCTGGAAGACTATCTTGTTGCTGCCTATGGCTTTGGCGCAACAGAAGATACCTACAAGGCTTATGCTGAAAGAAGTAAGCTGGCTTCCGCCTACTATGAAGCGCACAACGAATCTTTGACCTATGAAGATTCCCAGCTGCGTGCGTACGAGAAGGAGCATTTTGACGAATTCTCCTCCTTCACCTATGCAATCTGCAATCTCAACAGCAGCGAATTCTTGGGCGAAGGCACCAAGGACGAAGAAGGTAATGTTACCTACACCGATGAAGAAAAGGCTGCCGCTATCGAAGCTGCCAAGGAGGCTGCAGACAAGCTGGCAGAGTCCAAGACAGTTCTGGAGCTGGACAAGGCATACGCCGCTTTGGAAATCAACGCAGACGACGATGATGCCGCAAGCACAAAGCATACCAACCAGCTGTATTCCAATGTCAACAGCTCTGTTGTTGACTGGCTGGCAAACAGCAACCGTAAAGACGGTGATGTAACCGTGATTCCCAACGAGAGCACCACCACCGACGAAGACGGCAACGAGAAGACCACAATCAACGGCTACTACGTTGTTATGTTCCAGTCCCGCAACGATAACACCGAGCCTATGGCAAATGTCCGTCATCTGCTGGTATCCCCCAAGGGCGGCACAAAGAACGAGACCACCGGCGAAACCACCTATTCTGATGAAGAATGGGCTGCTGCCAAGGAAGATGCGGAGATGCTGCTGAAGACCTGGCAGGAGGACGATCCCACCGAGGAAAGCTTTATTGAGATGGTAAAGGAAAGCAGCGACGACACCTCTGCTGCTGAGGGCGGTCTGTTTGAAGACATTCATCCCGATTCCAACTATGTGGAAAGCTTCCTGAACTGGTCTATTGATCCCGAGCGCAAGACCGGCGATGCTGAGATCATCGAAAGTGAGTACGGCTATCACATTATGTACTACGTTGGCGACGACGAGCTGACCTACCGCGACCATATGATCACTTCTGAGCTGCGCGCGCAGGATCTTGAGAAGTGGTTCAACGGCATCGTAGAAGCTGTTACCTACACCGACGGCGACCTGTCCCGTATTAACACCTCCAAGGCAATGTACGGCGCCTAATATATAATAATGTATAAAAGCACCTCCAAGGGAGAAAATCCCTTTGGAGGTGCTTTTTATGTTACCAAAGAAGTACGCAGGCTTTTGCCTTGCAGGTTTTTGCGCCGGCGCTGTGAACGGTTTGTTTGGCGCAGGCGGCGGTATGGTGCTTGTTCCCTTATTAACAGCAGTAACACCTTTGGAGGAAACCCAGGTATTCCCCGTGTCCGTTTCCGTGATTCTGCCTATCTGTCTGATTTCTCTGGCTGCCACGTGGCAACCGGATACTCTCAGCTGGGCAACGGCAGCTCCCTATCTGCTTGGCAGCGCGGCAGGCGGCGTTGCCGCCGGCTTGCTGGGAAAAAAGCTGCCGGTAATTTGGCTGCACCGGCTTTTAGGGCTGCTCATTCTCTGGGGAGGGTTTCGATATTTATGCTGAGTTCATTTCCTGTTGCCGCGCTTGCCGGTACAATTCTCGGATTCTTATCCGGAATCGGTATCGGAGGCGGCAGTCTGCTTATTCTGTGGCTTACACTGGTGCTGGATACACCCCACCCGCAGGCAAGGCTTCTTAATCTGCTTTTCTTTATCCCCTCTGCGCTGGTTGCCAGTGTGTTCAGGTGGAAACAGGGCAAGCTGCCGCTGAAGCAGATCCTGCCCGCAATTATTACAGGCTGCATGTCCGCCTTCTTGTTCTCTGCCCTCAGCCTGCGTATTGATACGTCCCTTTTGCGAAAGCTGTTCGGCGGACTGCTGCTGCTGACAGGACTGCGGGAAGTATTTTATAAACCGAAGAAATAGTCAGCCGCGGCTGCGGTATGCAAGGTAGCCCTCCAGAATCAATCCTGCCGCTACCGCATCAACCGTGTTTTTCCGCTTTTTGCCGTGATAATTGTGGGCTGACAGAATGTTGTGCGCCTCCACAGTTGTCCGGCGCTCGTCCCACATCTGCACAGGCAAACCGGTCGCATTGCCTACCTGTTCAGCAAAGCTGCGGCACAGCTCTGCTCTGCTGCCCTCGCTGCCGTCCATATTCTTAGGCAGGCCAACTACGATTTCCTGCACATCGTTTTCTTTTACAAGCGCGCAAATCTGCTCCACCGTCTTTTGTGTATTGCGGCTGTGGATTACAGTTGTGCTGCCGACAATGCTGCACAACAAGTCTGATATGGCTACGCCGGTGCGGGCGTCGCCGTAATCAAGTGCCATAATTTTCATAGTAAATCTCCCGTCATTGAACTGTGTCTTTCATTACGATTATTATACAGTATATTTTACAAAAAACCATTGGCAAAATAGAACAAAATTCACAAAAAAAGTTGTTGACTTCCCCACTCCCCCGTGGTAGAATGTCTTTACCTGTGAAAAAAAGGGCTTATTTTGTGCGCCCATTTTTCAGCTTCGGGCGGCTTGTAGTTGACCGCTTACTAAATTTTTTCTAGACGAAGTGATACAGGGAGGCAAATTTAAGGAGGTGCCGTTATGCGCGTAAAAGTCACTTTGAGATGCTCTGAGTGCAAGCAGAGAAACTACGATTCCATGAAGAACAAGAAGAATGACCCCGACCGTCTTGAAATGAAGAAGTACTGCAGATTCTGCAGAAAGCACACTATTCATAACGAGACGAAGTAAGGAGGCCCACACAATGGCAGAAGTCAAAAAGGAAAACTGGTTCAAAAGAACCTGGGGCCACATCTGCAGATACTTCCGCGAGCTGCGCAGCGAGCTGAAGAAGGTTGTTTGGCCCACTCCTCAGCAGGTGCTGAAGAACACTCTGATCGTTCTGGCGTGTGTCCTGGTCGTGGGTGTATTTATCTGGCTGTTCGACTTTGTTGCCCGCTTCGGTATTGATGCACTCATCAAGGCCGTGAACGGTTAAGGTAACGAGCTATGGCTGAAACTGCAAAATGGTATGTAGTCCATACCTATTCCGGCTATGAAAACACGGTAAAAGCAACCATCGAAAAGACTGTGCAAAGCCGTCAGCTGCAAGAGCAGATTCTGGTAATTTCCATTCCTATGGAAACTGTTACAGAAATTACCGACGGTGGCGTCAGCAAAACATACGACCGCAAGTTATATCCCGGCTATGTTTTTATTAAGATGATCTGCAACGATGACACCTGGCACGTGATTCGCAGTGTGCGCGGTGTTGCCGGTTTCGTAGGTACATCCGGAAACGACCCCATTCCCCTCTCCGACGATGAGGTCTACGAGATGGGCGTAGAAAAGCGCGAGATTGTTGTCAATTATACAGTTGGCGACACTGTGCGCATTCTGGACGGTCCTCTCAGTTCCTTCACCGGTACTGTGGAAGAAATCGAGGTCGACAAAAATACGGTCAACGTGGTTGTTTCTATGTTTGGCCGCGAAACCTCTGTAGAGTTCGAACTGGACCAGGTAGAGGTTATTTCCCAATAACGCATCGGGCCGAACATCGGTCAGTACGTGGGAGGGGCTTAAGTCCCCGCAAAATATGCGCACTGCGCATCACTACCACATTTTATTCAGGAGGTGCTTATAATGGCACAGAAAGTCACTGGTATTATCAAACTTCAGATTCAGGCCGCTAAGGCTACCGCATCCCCCCCTGTTGGCCCCGCTCTGGGTCAGCACGGTGTTAACATTGCAGCATTCATCAAGGAATTCAACGCCCGTACCCAGACTATGGAAGGCTACAAGATTCCTGTTGTTATCACTGTTTACGCAGACCGCAGCTTCACCTTTATCACCAAGACCCCTCCGACTCCCCTGCTGGTCATGAAGGCAATCGGTCTGGAGAAGGGCTCCGGCGTTCCTAACAAGACAAAAGTCGGCACTATCACCAAGGCACAGATCACTGAGATCGCCAAGACCAAGCTGCCCGACCTGAACGTCAACTCTCTCGAGGCTGCTGAGTCCCAGGTTGCCGGCACTTGCCGCTCCATGGGCGTTACCGTCGTTGACTAATATTTGCTAACCGGTCATTGTAACCGGAAATGTGGGAGGATTTTTCCGCATCACCACTACTAGGAGGATAAAAAATGATTAGAGGCAAAAAATATCAAGAGAGCGCCAAGCTGATTGATCGCTCTGTCCAGTATGATCCCGCTGAGGCCCTGGACCTGGTTGTGAAGGGCGCTTCTGCAAAGTTCGACGAGACCGTTGAGCTGCACATTAAGTTGGGCGTTGACTCCCGTCACGCCGACCAGCAGGTCCGTGGCGCAGTTGTTCTGCCCAACGGCACCGGCAAGACCCGCCGTGTTCTGGTATTTGCCAAGGACGCAAAGGTTGAAGAAGCACAGGCTGCAGGCGCTGACTATGTTGGCGGCATGGAGCTGGTTGAGAAGATCACCAAGGAAAACTGGTTTGAGTTTGACGTAGTTGTTGCTTCCCCCGATATGATGGGCCTGGTTGGCCGTCTGGGTAAGGTTCTGGGCCCCAAGGGTCTGATGCCCTCTCCCAAGGCTGGCACCGTTACTCCCAACGTAGGCGCTGCCGTTGAGGAAATCAAGGCTGGTAAGGTTGAGTACCGTCTGGACAAGACCAACATCATCCACTGCCCCATCGGCAAGATCTCCTTCGGTACTGAGAAGCTGACTGAGAATATGGATACTCTGATGAACGCAGTTGTTAAGGCAAAGCCCGCTGCTGCAAAGGGTCAGTATATCCGTTCCTGCACCGTGGTTTCCACTATGGGCCCCGGCGTGAAGGTCAACACCACCAAGTACGCATAAAATCCTTTGGATTTCGTCCCCCAAACCGTTTGCGCGGTTTGGGGGTTGCTTTTTGCTTAGATGTTTGAAAAAACACGGTTAAAACAGGAAAATAAGCGAAAATTATGCTTGACAACCGCACTATAGTGCGCTATAATACCAGAGTTGCCAAAGACAGCAGGTTGCAAATGCAATAAATCCTGCCGAGGTGCGCCAATTATTTTGATTGTTTGCGTGTCTTTCTGTCTTCTGGCAGGAAGACACTTTTTATTTTCGGAGGTGAAACAAATGCCCAACGCAAAGGTTCTTGAGAGTAAAAAGGCAGTGGTTGAAACTCTGGCAGCGAAGATTAAGGAAGCTTCTTCCGTAGTTTTCGTAGACTACAAGGGTATCACCGTCGCTCAGGATGCTGCGCTGCGTAAGCAGTTCCACGAAGCCGGTGTTGAGTACTCCGTTGTTAAGAACACTCTGACTCGTTTCGCAACCAAGGAAAACGGTTACGATTTCGACCAGGTCCTCAACGGTACTACCGCTATGGCAAGCACTACTGAAGATCCCATTGCCCCCGCTCGCATCATCTGCGAGTTTGCTAAGAAGAACAAGCTTCCCCTGGCTATCAAGGGCGGCGTTGTAGAAGGCTCTGTCCTGTCTGCCGCTGAACTGAACAGCTTCGGTGAGCTGCCCAGCAAGAATGCACTGGTTGCTTCTGTTCTGGGTACTTTCCTGGCACCTATCTCCAGCCTGGCATTCGTCCTGGATCAGGCACGTGCAAAGGTAGAGGAAGGTTTCGTTCCCGCTGCAACTGCTGTTGAAGCACCCGCTGCTGAGGAAGCAGCTCCCGCTGAGGCTCCTGCTGAGACTCCCGCTGAGGCTCCCGCAGAGAACACCGAGGCTTAATTACACGTAAACAAACACACATTAAACATTATTTAGGAGGATTTTACAATGGCTAGTGAAAAAGTCACTGCTCTGGTTGAGGAAGTAAAAGGCCTGACCGTTCTGGAGCTGTCCGAGCTGGTACACACCCTGGAGGAAGTTTTCGGCGTTTCCGCCGCTGCTGCTGCTGTTGCTGCTCCCGCTGCTGGTGCTGCTGCTGAGGCTGCTGAGGAGAAGACTGAGTTCGACGTTATCCTGAAGGACGCTGGCGCTTCCAAGCTGAACGTCATCAAGGTTGTCCGTGCCGCTACCGGCCTGGGCCTGAAGGACGCTAAGGATCTGGTTGACAACTGCCCCAAGACCCTGAAGGAAGCTATCTCTAAGGAAGACGCTGAGAAGCTGGTTGCCGAGCTGAAGGAAGCTGGCGCAGAAGCAGAAATTAAGTAATTCTACTTCACTCTACACACAAAAGCAGCCGCTTGCGTTTTGCCAGCGGCTGCTTTTTATTGGAAGGTTATTCTTATGTTGCAAAACTTTTTCAATTCTCTCGGTCCTAAGACTGTGAATTTTCTGATTGTAGGCGGTATTGTACTGCTGGGCATACTTCTAATGAGCCTGCTGAGCAGGTTCGTATTTGGAAAAAAATCCACTTTAACCGTGGCAATTTCCTCATCAATCAGCATTTTATTCATTTGCTGTGTAACTGTATTGCTGCGCAGCGCGCAGGTACCCTTCGCAAAGTATCTGCCTGCCATTCCTTTTGTAAGTTTTGGCGCAGAAAGTATGCGCCTGTTTTCCTTCACCGCGTCTGATTACACCGCAATCTGCTCCCAGCTGGTAAGTATGCTGATTCTTGCATTTCTTGTAAATCTGCTGGATAGTTGGTTTACAAAGGGAAAGACTATCTTTACCTGGCTGTTTTTCCGTTGCCTGACTGTTGTCGGCGCTATGGCGCTGCACTTTGTGGTAACCTTGCTGCTAAACACTTTTTTGCCCTGGGGAATTCTCACCTACGCGCCGGTTATTTTGCTGGGTGTATTACTTCTGATGTTGCTCACCGGCGCTCTAAAGCTGGTGGTCGGCGCCGTATTGACAACTGTCAATCCTTTGATTGCTGCGCTTTACACCTTTTTCTTTGCAAATATTATCGGTAAGCAAATCACTCGCGCTGTGCTGACCACCGGTATACTGGCAGCTCTGCTTGTAGGTCTGGAATCCATTGGTATTACCACTGTCAGCATTACAGATGCGTCTATGATTGTGTATATTCCCTTCCTGCTTTTGCTGATTTTTGTATGGTATCTTTCCGGCAGATTGGTGCAGAAGTAACGGGCGGTTTTTGTCAGAAAAAAATTATCGTTTTTAGAGATTTTTTGTTTTACAAATCGCGCATATTGTATTATAATACGTTAGTAATGCACTTGTATCAGGTGCAACCTTTATTGGATTGGATGTGTTCTTTATGAGCCGTATGTTTGGAACTGTTTCGATTGGTCTGCGCGCCCCGATTATCCGTTATGGTGATGATCTGGTGCAAATCGTTGCAAACACTGTAACAGAAGCTATGAAACAGGACGGTCTTGCCCCCCGCGATCACGATGTGGTTGCAATGACCGAGGCTATTGTCGCCCGCGCACAGGGCAACTATGCCAGCATTGATAACATTGCCGATGATGTACGTGCAAAATTCGGCGGCGAAACATTGGGTGTTATCTTCCCCATTCTCAGCCGCAACCGTTTTGCTGTTTGCCTGCGGGGTATTGCCCGCGGTTGTAAGAAAATTGTGCTGATGCTCAGCTACCCCTCCGACGAAGTGGGCAACCACCTTGTGGATTGGGATATGCTGGACGCCCACAATGTAGACCCCTACCGCGATGTGCTGACCGAGGAGCGTTACCGCGAAATGTTCGGCTATGTAACGCACCCCTTTACCGGCGTTGATTACGTGGAATACTACTCCGATTTAATCCGTCAGGCAGGCGCTGAAGTAGAAGTTATTTTCGCCAATGATCCCCGCGCGATTCTTTCCTACACCAAGAACGTGCTCAACTGTGATATTCACACCCGCGCCCGCACCAAGCGTCTGCTTACCAACGCCGG
>JAZRGQ010000054.1:0-2525 GCA_045644405.1 Faecousia sp. | reverse complement strand
AATGCTCTTTATAATTCATAACATCACTCATTTTAATTGATATAATTTAATTATACCACACCTAAACTAACAAAAACAATCATATAAAAACAAAAAATCCGAACCTCTTAATTTGGTTCGGATTTTTCTGGTTTGGTGCCGGTGGCCGGACTCGAACCGGCACGCTGTCGCCAGCGGTGGATTTTGAGTCCACTACGTCTACCAATTCCATCACACCGGCAGGTGCTTTGCTAGTATACAACATCTTTTTGGAAATGGCAAGTAGAAAATTACATTTGGCTGAGAAAAAGTACAAAATACGTAATTGCCAGAAGGTCGGCGCTGCCGCCGGGAGAAAGGTTTAGCGATTGAAACTGCCGGTCCAGCGCCTGCAGGGTATCTTCGTCCGGATACGGGGTTTCTGCAAGCAGAGTGGTAATTTCCTTTTCAATCCGTTGCTGGGTTTCGTAATCGCTGCGGGCAATCAGATTGGTATCTTCGGTTGCAGCCAGCAGCGCAAGCAGAGCGCCGCAGCCGGCTTGCTGCATTGACAATCCTTTGGCAAGCCCTTGCTTCAAAACCGGCAGACCGGTTTGCAATACAGCGGGGAAACCGGCTTCCGCCTGCCCGCGGACACCGGTGATGCGGTGCTGCAGATACAGTTTTTCTCCCATAGTTTTCGGCTGGGTGATACCGCCTAACTCCTGCGCTACAAGCCCCTGAGTCATTGCTTTGCATTCTTCCAGCAGAAGTTCCGGATTGCCGGCAGATTGTGCGCCCAGCCGCCCGGCTGCGCCGCACACCAGACCTAGTGAGAAAATGGCGCCTTTGTGCGTGTTCACGCCACCGGTAGCGGCGCGCATATCCTGTTCCGCCAGCTTGCCGGGCAAGCGCAACCTGTGGAAAGTCTGTGTTGCCGGCAGGTGGGCAGTGGCAATGCCGGTTTGCGCGCATTTTGCAAAATATGGCTGCAAGGCAGCGCTGCTTGCCATAAAGGTGAAAATGTCCATATCCTTATGGCTGCCGCTGTTTTGACAGTCCACCAGTCCCGGCTTCGGGGTGGTGCAAACCTCATATAAAAGGCTTTGCTGCGCCAGACAGGCGATGCGATTGGCGTATTCGTCATTCACTGCGTTTTCCAGCAGACGGACGGTGTGCGCCCACAGTTGCTCCACAGTATGCTGACGGCTGCGGCTGCACAGGTGGGCAGGCTGCTGACACAGCAGGCATTGACGGGGCGGATAGCCCCGCGCCTGGCGGTCGATTTTTTCGCCGGCAGGGGAGAATACGCCCATATCAAACAGCCGTGCTACCGGAACGGTTCCCTCGATGTTTACGGTCAGCTGTTTTACGGTTTCCGGCTGCGCCTGCACCAGATAATAGGCTTCACAGCCGGTAGGCAGCAGATGCTGCTCTTTGTGCAGTACAGAAAGACCTGCCAGCTGGGTTTCCAGCAAGCGAATGCCAATGGCAAAGCCCTGTGTAATCAAGGGCGTGTTTTTTACAGGTCCTGCGATATTCATAGTGAAGCAGACCAGCGTGCAGTGATACTGCTGCAAAAGCTGCATCTGCCGCTGCGCACGTGCTTCCCGCGCGTCCAGAATTTGCTGCAAGGTTACTTCCATAGCTTAGTCCCAACCGGGGCGCTGATGTCTGTTGTCCAGCGTTTTCAGCAGTTGCTGAGCGCCTTCGCCTACACAGCCAACAATCAAATATCTGCGCTTAAACTTGTCGTAAATGTAGTGGTGGAGCAGATGGAAGTTTTCAATCTGACCGGTATGATGCACGTGAATGCGGGGTCCGTTACACATATGAATGTGTCCGCCGATGCTGATGTGGTTTTCGTCCACATAGGTGATAGGCAGATTTTGCGCAATAATATCGTTTACCTTCGATTCCAGTTCTTCCAGATTGACAGAGGGCTTTGTTTCGGGGAAATACAGAGCAAAGCCGTGCTTCACATCATCGTGGCCGGAGCGCTCCATATCAAATTCTTTCATACACATTTCGCACAGGTCCTCTGCAGTGTGCGCCATCAGACGGTAGGGCAGAGATTTATATACCACGTCGCGAATTTCCTCGGGCTCAGGACCGAACAGATTGGGTCTGGCAACCAGCACCTGTTCGCCTACGCCAATCAAAAGGTTTGCGTTGGCGCCCAGATGGGGATAGATAAGGTCGAAATGCTCTACAACAACCCGCTTTCCGTTGTGCAGCGCCTGACTGATTGCGTCTGCCAGCTCGGACATTTGGGTAAAGCCGTTTTCAAAGCGGACATCCAGGTGATATGTGTGGGGAGAGAAGAAGGAAAAACCGTTGTCCTGCTCCAAAATGGGCAGAGGACGAATGTAGACGCCGTTATCGTCGTTCGTCAGCTCCAGACCGGGGAACATACCGCGAATCAAGGCGCTTTTACCGGAGCCTGCTTCACCGATGATGCCGATGAGCTTATCGTTGGGATTCAGGTACAGCTGGGCGATTTGCATACCCAGTACATACATACGCTGATGTCCGCGGGGGGCATAATAGCTGCTTAAAATATGGGT
>JAZRGQ010000053.1:0-4392 GCA_045644405.1 Faecousia sp. | reverse complement strand
CTGCTGTTACATAAGGAGAATCTGGAAGCATTCCGGTATGTAATGTCTATCTCACAGGAGCCGGCGGTATGGGCGGCGTGGGGTACGATTATTGAAAAGCGGAGTTACCTTGCAGACTGCTTGCGGGATATGGTAGCTGTGGGCAAAGAATACGGCGCACTCTGGTATTGCGCCGGCGCGGTCAGCAAAAAAGGACACCCCCACCACCCCCTTTACCTGCGCAAGGACGAGAAAATTAAGGATTTTAACATTGACGGATATTTGGAGAGTTTATAATGGTTTGCGGTACGTGTGAAACCTGCTGGCATTACGATTATGATGAGGAATATGAAGAATATTTCTGCACAATGGACTTAGACGAAGACGAGGTGTACAGAATCCTCAGCTCCCGCAGTCAGCAGTGTCCGTATTATCGGCAGGGAGATGAGTATTATCTTGCAAGGAGACAGTAAAATGAAGAAACTGCTTGCGCTTATTTTGGTGCTGCCGATGCTGGTGGGCTGTGGCAATCAGGAAGAACAGCCGGATAGTGCCACCGGTACTACAGCGCCGGTACAAACAGGATTATATGCGCCGGACAGTAAAGTGGAGCAGCAGACCGGTGGTCAGGTGCGCGCGTATCCGCTGCCCGGAGAGGATTATACTGTGGCAGTAATGGGCAATAAGCTGCTGCTGGAGCAGGCCGGTACTCTGCGGGTGCTTTACGGTGAAGCGGCAGAGGAAACGGCTGTTTTGGTTACAGGACTGCCCCACGTGGATTTTTCCGCGCCGGGTACTGATGTGGCGGCGCAGGGCGCTGCGTACTACCTGTCGGACAGCAGGGAAGTGGTGCTGCTGAATCCCCAGCTGCAGGAGATAAATCGCATTGCTTTGCCGGAAACTTTGCAGACAGAGCCAGCGGTCAGCCTGGAGGCAGGCACAATTTATTATTGCTTGCCCAACCAAATCCGCGCGATGGATATACAAACAGGTGTTTCCCGATTACTGAAAACCCACAGCGCATTAAAGCAGGAACTGACCGGCTGCTGGCTGGACGGCACTGTGCTTGGCTGCCGACTGGGTGAACAGATGCTATATATCGATACTGCCACCGGCAAAACCTTGAGCCAGGACCAGGAAACCTATGCGCTTTACACCTTTGAAAACCGATATTTTGCCTGCCGGCAGGACGGTCGGGTTTCCCAGATGATTACAGGCGCGTTGGCAGAACAGCCCCAGCTGTTTAATGGCTTTGCGCCGGCATCTGACGGACAGTGGACCTATGCGCCGGTACTGGAGCTTGACGGTGTGGCAGCATACTATGAAACGGAGCAGGGTATAACACTGGCGTTTTCTCCCTGGGCAGAAACGGCTGCGCAGGTGGTTTTACCGGAGGCTGGAACGCCTGTAGATGTTTTCTCTGACGGAAAAGACCTGTGGCTGCTGACAGATACAGGACTCTACCGGTGGGACGTTTCCAAGGCAGAATATACACTTTCAGGCGTGCAAATGCAGACCCTCTTTACTGCACAATCGCCGGACACAGAGAATCTTTCCCTGTGTGAAGACAGGGCAGATGCAATGAACACCCAGTACGGCGTACGGATTTATCTGTGGGAAGATGCGGTCGCGGAAACCGGTGGATATGACCTGCAGGCGGAGCATCAGGTAAGTGTATTAAACCAGATGCTTGACGATTTGGAGCCGGCGCTGGCGCTGTTTCCCGCAGGCTTTTTACAGAGAACTGTGGAAAAGGGCTGGGTTAAGGTTTGTCTTGTACGGCAGATTGCCGATAATGAAAATGGTTTTGTTCAGTTCTGGTCCGGCGGTCATTGCTATATTGTAATCGACCAGCGGGCAGATACTGCAGATGCGTTTTTGCAGCTGATTGGATATGCTGTTGACAGCCACGTTTTGGGAAATTCCCGGGATTATGACGAATGGAACAGCTTAAACCCGCCGGAATTTTCCTACCTTTACGAAAACCCCAATATACAAAAAGCGGAGCTGCTGGACAGTTTTGTGAAAACGGAAGACAGCGCATTTATGGATTTAAACGCGGTAGATTCGCCCAGCGATGACCGCTGCCGTATTTTCTATTATGCAGTTACCGGACAGGGAAAGACTGCCTTTGAAACGGAAAGAAAACAGCTGAAGCTCAAGCGGCTTTGTGAAGGCATTCGTGAGGCATACGGTCTTGAAAAGGATAAACAGAGTGTATTTATCTGGGAGCAGTATTTAACACTTCCGCTAAATTACGATAACATTAACCCGTAAGGAGCAAAGAATATGTCTAAGTTGGAAAAACTGGATACCAACTTCAAAATCCAGCAAGGAAATGCAGAAGGCGACTTGAAATTCTATGACGTAAGCGCAGAGGATTTCTATGTTTTCGGTTTGCAGGACAATCCCAAAGGTGGATTCTGCCGTATGCCCGGCGAGGTTGCCGCTACAGTCAATGAGCAGATGGCGGAGCTATACACCAACCCTGCCGGCGGACGCCTGCGTTTTATGACCGATTCAAAAACCGTTACCCTGCAGGTAAAAGGACCCAAGCACGATGGCGGTAACCTGAACAGGCTGACAGCCGCCGGATTCGATATGTATGAAAAGCGGGACGGCAGATGGCGTTTCGCCTGGAGTTTTACGCCGCCGGAACTGCTTGGCGATGTACCGGAGTATACGGTCAGCCATGCATTCCCGCAGGCAGGTATGCGGGAGGTGCTGTTCCATTTTCCGCTGTACACCGATGTGCTTTCTTTGCGTCTGGGTCTTGACGCGGACGCGGCGCTGCAGAGCGCGCCGGCGTATGCGCATACAGGTGTAGTGTTCTATGGCAGCTCCATTACCCAGGGCGCCTGCGCCTCCAAACCGGGAAACTGCTTTACCAATCTGCTTTCCCGCAGACTGGACTTTGATTATATAAATCTGGGCTTTTCCAACGGCGCGCGGGGTGAGGACGCGATGGTGGACTACCTGTGCAAAATACCTATGAAGGTGTTTGTTTGCGATTATGACCACAATGCTCCCAACTGTGAGCATTTGCGCAATACCCATCTGCCGCTGTATAAGCGAATTCGGCAGGCAAAGCCGGATATTCCCATCGTGTTTGCCACAGCGCCGCGCCGTTACTCAAGACAGGGTGAGGCGATTCTCCCTGCAGAGGAGGTCTGGCTGGAGCGCAGACAGATTATTCTCGATACTGTGAATTTTGCCCGGGCAAATGGGGATAATCAGGTGTATTTTGTGGACGGTATGGAGTTTTTCCCCGATGAGGACCGGGAGGACGCTCTGCTGGACGCAGCCCACCCCAATGATTACGGTATGGTTTGTATGGCAAAGACGTTTGCCAGAACACTGAAGCAGATTTTTGATAAAATGGGGTAATACTATGACAAAGCTTTGTTTTGCAACCACCGGCGCCTGGGAGCAGACAGATGGATTTGGCTGCGCCAGCTTAGGACTTGCCGGTGTTTGCGATAATACCCAGAGCCACAGTGTTTGCCGGCAGATTCCCGCAAAGTCGGTTACAATTACCGGTACATACCAGAAGATATTGCAACAGCTGACGCAGTTGCTGCAGTCGCAGCAGGTGTATGCCGCGATTGTTCTGTTTGGTAATGCGGGCGGCGAAAACCAATTTATGGAGCAGCTGCAGCAGTTAATCCGCTGCCCGATGGTGGGTGGCGGCGCCGCAATCGACGCGAAAAAAGGAAAAGGTCTGCTCTCCGGCGGGGAAGAGGCAGCGCTGTTGCTGTTTGTTGATGACGGATTTTCTTATACCACGCAAACACTTTGCATTCACGAGAATGTGATTAAGGTGTGCAGCGTGGAAACTTCCGACCCCAGAACAATCATTTCTATCGACGGTATAGATGCAGCGCAGTTTCTTGCGCAGCAGCGCAGCGCGCTGGGTATACCGGAAGGCGATTTTGAGCATATGACTTTGTCGGATATGCAGGGAATCAACGCCCACCTGTCTATGGCTGACGGCGTGATAAAAAGCGGACGGGACATTGATGCGCAAATGGTGCTGCGGTATGTACCCCACGGGCAGGTGTTTGAAAAAATGCGCGCCTTTTATGATGACCCTGATGCGATTGTTTTCGGCTGCGCAGGTCTGTCCGGAATTTTAGATAAGCCGCTGGACACAGCCTCTTTGGGACTGTTTTTGTTCGGTGAGGTTTGCACAGTAGACGGACACGCCCAGTTTGGCAACCTTATGCTCAGTAAGCTGAAGATAACTCCTGTCAAATAAAAAATCAGCCCGTTTTCCATTAGGAAAACGGGCTGTGTTACTTTGTGATTATTGCTCCCAGTTGTGCCAGACGTTCTGCACGTCATCGTCTTCTTCCATAATGTCGATGAGCTTTTCCATCAGCTTGATTTGCTCCTCAGATTCCAGCTTTTGGT
>JAZRGQ010000052.1:0-3449 GCA_045644405.1 Faecousia sp. | reverse complement strand
GAATTTTCCCGTATGCCGATGGCTGCGTATTTTTCCAGCAAAGGCTGCATTTTTTCGCGGATTTTCTCATCATTTAGTTGGCTGATGCCAAAGCTGGACCCGTAGGCAATACGGGGCGCATTCGACCGCAGAAAGTCAAACATATAGTGAGAAGAAAATACCTTGTGATAGGGATTCCAAATCTGGTCGCCGCCACTGAGATACAAATCGTATTCAGGGCCGTTTTCCAGCAAATCTTCTTCTGTTTCGTAAAAATGCGGTGCTATTTGCATATAGTCCTTGCGGAATCGGACAAAGGCTTTGCTTTTTTCCGGCAAGTCCTTTTTATGGCAGAGGGTTACAGCCTTTATCCAGACTCGCTGCAAAAAAGAATATTGCCGCGTTGCCTCCGACGCGGACGCCACCTGTACACACCGCTTGATATGTATCAGCTCCGCCTGATGCCCCAGTGCCTGCAGATAATGCTGCAATCCGTAGGCCTGTAGCACCGTGCCATAATTCTCGGATTCAAAAAAGGTTAAGATACCTATTTTCACAAAAACTCTCCACCTGTTATATAAATCTGGATTTTATAGTATGGTTACAACTCTCTCATATTCCAGCCTTTGCGATACCGGCACTACCACATTTTCCGCAGGCACACCAACCGCGATGGCGCATACTGCCTGCTCGTCCTTCGGGATACCCAACGTTTGTGCAACTTCCTTCCACGGACCATCGCATATTAACGATCTTTGCAAAAGACAGCTGCCTAAGCCAACCGCATGCAGTGAAAGGGATAAATATCCCGCGAAAATGCTGGCGCTGACCGCATATTGCAAATATTCATCATTTTCATACGCGCTCATCTGACCGGTTATAATCAGCAGTTTATCCACTGAATCCAAAAAGGTTTTCACACCGCCGGTCCAGTTTTTGATGCAGGAAAACTTACTGCGGTCCAAAACATACACTCTTGTAGATTGCCGATTGCAGGCAGAGGGTGCGTGCATTGCCAGCTCAAGCGCCTTACGCAGCGCCTCTTCCGGAACCGGTACATTTTGAAAATCACGAATGCTGTGCCGCGACAGAACACATTGCTCAAAAGCTTTTTCGTCCGGTTTTATATCACCGGGTACAATTTTCTGCACTCCGCCACAATTGCTGCTTAATAGCGCAATATGAGGCGCAAACAATGCTTGAAAACGGGATTTAGTTGCCTCAAAATCCGGATTTGTATATCCCTGCGTATGATGATAATCGAAGTACGCATTTAGCACACTGTATGCCATACTGCACTCCATCACCGCAACGTTTCCGCCCAAATTCAAATACGTTTGCACGCAATCCAGCATTTTGTGAATTCTTGGAAGTCCAAAGCCCCAGCGGATTTCCTTCATCGCCAGACCTTTCTCAATTGCGTGCACCTGTTTGACCGCAATTGCCAGACAATGCGCCTTTTCGTTTCGTTTTCCGCGCATTGCGGCATTCATTGTAAGAAAATGCCAGACTATATGTTTCGACAAGCGAATATTTCTTCTCACTTCAGTCATATTTCTCACTCTTTAACCTTTTATAGTCCTTTTTACGGGCGGCAAAGCGCTTTTCGCCCAGCAAATAGAAGCCCAGCGCCAGCTTTTGCCGGAATAACGCCGCATACAGCCGGTTAATTTTTGACAGACCCCGGGTATCCATATCGCACACCCACCGGCGCGCCTGGGGGTCATTCATAATGCTGCGGATTGTTTGCAGCCGCTGCAAAACCGGACGGCTATTATTGGGCTTATTCTCATTTTCGCAGCACTCAAAAGTAAATAACGCCGCGCGGCGGTTCATCTGGCTCTGGAAGTCATATGCTTCATAGCCGTCCACCACATTCTGCAAATAGACAATCAGCGGTTTGATAAGACCCCACATATTTTTCGTGTAGCCCTTGGACAGGGATTCGTAATTCATACGGTTGTGGTACAAATACTCCTGCGCCAGATAGTAATACCGCTGGGCGTGAATGGTGCATTCAAAGGTAAAGGGCAAATCCTGACTTCTGCGGAAGCGCTTATCAAAGCGAATCTGGTGGCGGTCAATCAGTTCCTTCCGGTATAACCGCAGCCAGTTGCACCAGCGAATGGTGTTCTCGCCGCCGTCTGCATCAAAACCTGCCAGCAAGCGGGGAAAAATTTCCCGTTCCATTTTCTCCCGGTCATAAAGGCCGGCAGGAAAATAGGGTTTTTCCTTTTTATCCTCGTTGCGGTAAACGTTGCAAAAAACAATATCTGCATCGTTTTCCTTGGCGGCTGTATACATCTTCTCATACATCTCAGGCTCCAGCCAGTCATCGGAGTCTACAAAGCCGATGTATTCTCCCTGCGCTGCGTCCAGACCCGTCTGCCGCGCCGCTGCCAAGCCTTGATTTTCCTGATGCAGCAGTTTGATTCTGCTGTCCTTTTCGGCAAACCGCTGGCAGATTTCCACAGAATTGTCGGTGGAGCCATCGTTAACCAGAATAATCTCCATATCCGTCATTGTCTGACCGATAACCGACTCCAGACACTGTTCAAGATATTCCTCCACGTTATAAACGGGAACAATCACGCTCAATGCACACTGTTTCATATCCTTGCCCACTTCCTTCACTTGGACATATTCTTGATTTATTTTGCCTTTTTTCTTCTTATCAAACGCCAGATATACAGAAAGCTCTCGTACTTAAATGCGATAGACAACAAAACATAATATGCAGCGCCAATCACAACTCCCAGCGCAATAATCAAAAGATTATGCCACTGCATACGCGCCATCAGCGCGTTTGCTCCGTAAACCACCGCTGCCATAGACAGCGCCAGCGCCAGATTTGGCAGCAAATCCGCAAACTGCTCTTTATAGGAGTATTTAATCAGCTGAATATTGGGCCGCAAATTAACCGCCATAGCAACAAAAGCCATACCCAGCGGTGCCAAAGCAACGCCAATCGGACCAATCCACATCAGTCCTGCTATTAACGCAACACCGATGCCGCGCTTTATAATATCCAGCTTCAGTACGATATCACTGCGTCCCAATGCGCGCACTGCCTGCAGATTGGCTGTCTGCACCGGCTCTAAAGCATAGAACATACAGCAGATGCGCAAATACGGCACGCAAGGCAGCCACTTATCTGTCAGCAGTAAAGAGATTACCGGCTCTGCCAGAGCTGCCAGACCAAACAGCAGCGGTGAAAGAAGGTAGGTACCGGTGCGAATAGACCGGCGCACCATCGCCTTCACCTGCTCCGGCGTGTCCTGTTGCTTGGACAACGCAGGAAACAGCACGGTACTGATGGAGGAATTGATTGCATCTACCACCAGCGCCGGATACTTCTTTCCCCGGGAATGGCACGCCAAATCATTGGCAGTGTAAAGCTTGCCAATCAGCAAATCTGTCAGTTCTCCGTAACCGGTCTTAATCAGGCTGGACGCCAAAATCTTCCAGCC
>JAZRGQ010000051.1:0-1874 GCA_045644405.1 Faecousia sp. | reverse complement strand
TATGATAAGGCAACCATTATGGAAATGTACCTGAATGTTATTTATTTGGGACAGGGTTGCCGTGGCGTCAGAAGCGCAGCAGCCACCTACTTTGGAAAGGAATTGGAAATGCTGAGTCTGGCAGAGTGCGCCAGCTTAATCAGCATTACCAACAATCCCTCTTTGTTTGACCCCTACAGCGATAATGAATTTGAGTATAACGGACGTATGACCAACGGTATGCAGAGAAACCGTATCCGCCAGGAGCTGGTGCTGGGTGAAATGCTTGCCTACGGATTCATTACTCAAGATGAATACAATACGGCAATGAGCCAGCCCATTGTGCTGAAAAACGGCATTGACGAAGCAGACAGAATGGCGCAGTGTCCCAATGAAAGCTGTGGCTATAAGACAGTTGTAAATCAGCTGATTAAAAGCGGCGACAACTATCTGTGTCCTAAGTGCAATACCCAGACACCGATAAGCAAGAGTGCATCTCAATCCACCTACAGCTGGTTTACCGATACTGTGCTGCGTGATGTGGCACAGGCGCTTGTTAAGCAGAGCGGATTGACCTGGAATGACAATACCCAGGAAATCATTATGCAACAGATCCAGACCGGCGGCTACCATATCTATACGACCCTTGATAAGGACGTGCAGGATCAGGTAGACAGGATTTACTCCGATCTGGAGCAGATTCCCAAGGCGCGAAGCGGTCAGCAGCTCCAGTCTGCCATTGTTGTTCTGGACAACAAAACCGGCGACGTTGTGGCGCTGGCAGGCGGCGTTGGCGAGAAAACCGGCTATCTGGACTATAACCGCGCTACGATGGCGAAGCTGCAGTCCGGCTCCTCTATTAAGCCGCTGACAGTTTACGCGCCGGCATTTGAACTTGGTACTATTACACCTGCCTCTGTTATTCAGGATATGCCTTTGAGCTACGGACAGGTTGGCAGTGGCGCCTATCCTTTGAACGATGACCGTAATTACAGCTATTCCCGTACAGTGTACAGCGGTGTTACTTCCTCTGTAAACGCGGTAGCAGCCCAGACTTTGATTAAAATCGGCGCCAAGTATTCTTTTGAATTTGCGAAAGACAAGCTGCACCTTTCCACACTGGTAGACAGCTATGTAGATTCTACCGGCTATGAGCATTCCGACATCGCAGTCGGTCCGCTGGCGTTGGGCGCTCAGACCTGGGGCGTGCACGTGCGGGATATGGCAAGCGCCTTCGGCACATTTGCAAATAACGGCGTTTACCGCACCGGCAGAACATTTACAAAGGTATATGACAGCGAGGGCAGTCTGGTGCTGGATAACACCCAGACCAGCGAGCAGGTCTTCAGCCAGAAAACTGTCAACTATATGAATTACTGTCTTGTCAATGCCACCCAGTCCGGTACCGGCTATCAGGCAGATTTGGACGGCTTTACCACTGCAGGTAAAACCGGTACTTCCGGTGATTTTAAGGACCGCTGGTACTGCGGCTTCACTTCTCACTATACCGCAGCTGTCTGGACAGGCTTCGATGAGCCCGAAACAATCAGTTCCAACGGCACCTGGAGCGGCAACCCTGCGGCAATTTTGTGGAAAAAGGTTATGCAGCCGGTGCATAAGGGACTGGAAAACCATTCCCTCTACTCCCGGAACGCGATGACCAGTGTATCTGTGTGTCTGGAATCCGGTATGCTGGCAACAGACGCCTGCCAGACAGACGTGCGCGCAGCTTCCGGTTACAGCCGTGTGGCATCTGCGCTGGTGTACCCTGAGGATATGCCGAAGAAGGCCTGTACCAAGCACACAACAGTAGATTACTGCGTAACCGGTGGCGGCGTAGCAACCGAATACTGCAAGAATTTTGCAAATGTAGACCAGAATGTTAAGCTGGAAAA
>JAZRGQ010000050.1:0-4264 GCA_045644405.1 Faecousia sp. | reverse complement strand
ATTCATCGCGCGCTTGACCCCATTCTGCACGAAAAAGACCCCATCGCGGAAAGCTACCATTTCGAAGTCTGCTCGGCAGGACTGGGGCGCCCCCTGAAGCGGCCGTCCGACTTTGCCCGGTTTATGAACAGCCCCATTCTGGTGCGGCTGTACCGCCCCCGCAACGGACTGAAGGAAATCAGTGGTATCCTGCGGGACTATCAAGACGGCAAAATCACTCTGGAAGCAGGAAAAGAAACAATCGTATTTGAAAAATCCGAAGTCGCGCTGGCGCGGCTGAGAGTAGAATTCTGACAGGAGGAATATACAAATGGCAAGAAATAGCAGAGCCAAAAAGCAGGACGTGCCTCAGGTGGACATCGGCGCCGAAATTTTCGCCAGCCTGCGTGATTTGGAAAAGTTAAAAGGTATTCCGGTAGAGTATATGGTGGAGCGACTGAAGCAGGCGCTGACCAACGCCTACCGCAAAGACCGTGAGGACCACCGTGATATCCCCGCCGAAAACGTGATGGTGGATTTGAGCGAAAAGGGTCTGTTTATGTATCTGGTAAAAACCGTTGTAGAGGAAGTGGAAGACCCCACTACGCAGGTCCATATCGACGCGGCGCGCAACAAAGAGCCCAATATTCAGGTAGGTGAAACTCTGACAATCCCTGTGGATATTCAGAAGTTTGGCCGCATCGCCGCCCAGACCGCCAAGCAGGTGGTGATTCAGGGCATTCGCGAGGCAGAGCGCGGCGCCATTTACGAAAGCTATTCCTCCAAGTCTCAGGAGCTGCTGGTTGGCACTGTTCTGCGGCTGGATCCCAGCGGCGATGTGTTCGTCCGTGTAGGTCAGGGCGCTGAGCAGCACGATGCTGTGCTGCGCCAGAGCGAACAGATCCCCGGCGAAAGCTATGCCCCCGGTCAGATTCTGCGGGTGTATGTACTGGAAGCCCGCCAGTCTGCCAAAGCTACCAATGTGTATGTATCCCGTACCCACCCCAATGTGGTACGCCGCCTGTTTGAGCTGGAAACTCCGGAAATCGCAGACGGTCAGGTAGAAATCCGCAACATCGCCCGTGAAGCCGGCTCCCGCAGCAAGATTGCTGTGCGCGCCACTATGGAAAATGTAGATCCGGTAGGCGCTTGTGTCGGTCCCCGCGGCGGCCGTGTCGGCGCTGTTGTGGAGGAGCTGTGCGGTGAGAAGATCGGTATTGTTGTCTGGAGCGAGGACCCCTGCCAGTATGTGCAGGCGGCGCTGAGCCCCGCTGATGTTATCAGCGTTGAGCTGATTGCCGGACAGAAAGCCTGTCGGGTTATCGTACCGGACGACCAGCTGAGCCTTGCCATCGGCAAGGAGGGTCAGAACGCCCGTCTGGCGGCGCGGCTCACCGGCTATAAGATTGACATTAAGCCCGAATCTCAGGCGGAGATTCAGGAGTAACCCCGAAAGGAGGCAGACCTATGCAAAAGAAAATACCGATGCGACAGTGTATGGGCTGCCGCGAAAGAAAAGCCAAGCGGGAGCTGATCCGCGTTGTGCGGGGAACGGACGGCGTTGTCAGCCTGGACTTCAGCGGAAAGCTGAACGGACGGGGCGCTTACCTCTGCCCCAATCCCGAATGTCTCCGCAAGGCGCAGAAAGCCAATGCGCTGGAGCGCAGTCTGGAAGTGGCTGTTCCGGAGGAAGTCTATGCCCGGCTGTCACGGGAAATGGAGTTGCAGCTGAATGGATAAAGCGCTGAATTATCTGGCTTTGGCGCGAAAGGCCGGTCGCATTGAACTGGGGGAAGAACCTGTAGGCGCTGCCGCCCGCGCCCAACACGCGCATTTGATTGTGGTGGCTGCCGATGCCTCGGATCACACCTGGCGCAGAGGACAAAGCTTTGTGTCGGGAACCGGGCAGCTATGTATAAAGGTTCCTTTCTCCAAAGATGCCTTAGGGCAGGCAACCGGCAGAATGAGCCTTGCCATCGCCGCCTTTACAGACCCCGCGCTGGCGCTTGCTTTTGTAACAGCGCTGGAGCAGCCCGGGCTTTACAGCCAGGCGCTGGAAAGTCTTCAGCGGCGCACAAAGCGGATTCAGCAGCGCCGGCAGGAGGCCCGCGCCCACACCCGCAACAAACGTAAACCGACGAAAAAAGAACTCTGATTTTGGAGGTGCGAATATATGAGCTTAGTGAAATATCGTCTGAAAGAGGTTGCCGCGGATTTTGACGTGGCAAGTAAGGAGATCGCACAGATCCTCGAAACATATTTTGAAAAACCCAAATCCAACGCGCAGGTTCTGACTGAAGAAGAACTGAACGTGGTATTTGACTGCCTGACACAGGCCCACCAGATTGACTCTCTGGAGCAGGTGTTTGCTGTGCAGCCCAAGGAAACGCCCAAGCCTGCGGTAAAAGAAACACCTAAGGAAGAAGCGCCCAAGCAGGCAGAGGAAAAGCCCGCGCCCAAGCAGACAGAAGAAAAACCTGCCCAGCCGGAAAAGCCCGCTCAGCCGGAGCGCCGTCGTGAGCGCAGAGTGGTGGATACCTCTGCGGTGCAGCTTAATACCAACCGTTTTGCCGACGTGGACAACCTGGTCTCCGAGCGGGTCCAGAATTACCAGGGCGGCAAGCAGCGTATTGGCGGCGGCAAGGGCAAGCAGCAAAACCGCCAGCAGAACAATAAGTTCCGCGGCAGCAAGGCGCTCAACGAGGAGCAGGAAAAGCTGCGCCGTCTGCAGATGGAAGTGGCGCGCAAAGCCCCTGTTACTGTTAAGATTCCCGAGGAAATTACAGTCGGCGAGCTGGCAAGCCGTATGAAAAAGACCGCCGGCGAAGTCATTAAGTGCCTGATGAAAAACGGCGTAATGGCAAGCATCAACCAGAGCATCGACTTTGATACTGCTGAGTTTGTTGCCACCGAGTTTGGCTGCAAAATTGAAAAAGAAATCACCGTTACCATCGAGGAGCAAATCATCGATGACCACGTGGACACCAGCGACGAGCTGATTAACCGCGCGCCGGTTGTGGTAGTTATGGGCCACGTAGACCACGGTAAGACCTCCACTCTGGACGCCATTCGCAAAACCGCCGTTACTGCCGGTGAGGCAGGCGGCATTACCCAGCACATCGGCGCTTACACGGTGGACGCCAACGGCAATATGGTAACCTTCCTGGATACCCCCGGCCACGCCGCCTTTACCTCTATGCGCGCCCGTGGCGCCAAGAGCACCGATATCGCCATTCTGGTGGTTGCCGCCGATGACGGCATTATGCCCCAGACCATTGAATCCATCAACCACCCAAAGTCTGCCAATGTGCCGATTATTGTCGCCATTAACAAGATGGATAAGCCGGAGGCAAATCCGGACAGAATCAAGCAGCAGCTGACCGAGCACGACCTGATTCCCGAAGAATGGGGCGGTGAAACCATTATCGTTCCCATCTCCGCAAAAACCGGCGCCGGTCTGGACGAGTTGCTGGAAATGGTCATTCTCACCGCAGAGGTGCAGGAGCTGAAGGCCAATCCCAACCGCCGCGCCAAGGGTACGGTTATTGAAGCCCGTCTGGATAAGACCCGCGGTCCGATTGCCACACTGCTGGTGCAAAACGGCACGCTGAACCAGGGCGATATTGTGATTGCCGGTACTGCTGTGGGCAGAGTCCGCGTTATGACCAACGATAAGGGCCGCACCGTAAAAACCGCCGGTCCTTCTATCCCTGTGGAAATCACCGGTCTTGCCGAAGTACCTGCCCCCGCCGACGAATTCAACGCCGTTACCGACGAGCGTATGGCGCGTGAGCTGGTAGAGCAGCGGAAGCAGGCAGCCAAGGACGCCGCCGCCAACGCAATGCAGAAGGTTACTCTGGATAACCTGATCGCAAAAATGCAGGAAGGTGAAATGAAAGAGCTTTCCCTGATTGTAAAGGCGGACGTGCAGGGCTCTGCCGAAGCGCTGAAAGCCTCTCTGGAGAAGCTCTCCAACGAGGAAGTGCGTGTGCGCGTTATTCACACCGGTGTTGGCGCTATCAACGAATCGGATATTCTGCTGGCTTCCACTGCCGGCGCAATTATCGTAGGCTTTAACGTGCGCCCCGATTCCGGCGCCCAGGCAAGCGCCCAGAGAAGCGCTGTGGATATGCGGTTCTATCGCGTCATTTACGACGCTATCGACGAAATCGAAGCGGCTATGAAGGGTATGCTGGCGCCTAAGTTTGAGGAGGCTGTCATCGGCCACGCGGAAGTCCGCCAGACCTACAAGGTATCCGCTGTGGGTACTGTCTGCGGCTGTATG
>JAZRGQ010000049.1:0-7513 GCA_045644405.1 Faecousia sp. | reverse complement strand
CTGGCTGTTCAAATCCAGCATACTGATCTGATCCTCCTGGGGCTGTGCCGGCGTAATGGAGGGGATAGGCTTGTCCTGACTCTCCAGCTGGGAAAGGATTTCTCTGGCGCGGGCGACAACACAGTTGGGCAGACCTGCCAGTTTGGCAACCTCCACGCCAAAGCTGTCATCGGTGGCGCCGGGGACAATCTTGCGTAAGAAAATCATTTTATCGCCACGTTTCTTCACGGCGATGTTGTAGTTTTTAACATTGGGCAGCACCTGCTCAATTTCGCTGAGCTCGTGGTAGTGGGTGGCAAACAGTGTTTTTGCGCCCAGCTGCTTCGGGCTGGCGGCATATTCCAGCACCGCGCGGGCAATCGCCATACCGTCATAGGTGGAGGTGCCGCGGCCAATTTCGTCAAGAATCAGCAGACTCTTTTCTGTGGCGTGGCGCAGGATAGATGCCACTTCAGACATTTCTACCATAAACGTGGACTGACCGGAAGCCAGATCGTCGCTGGCGCCGATACGGGTGAATACCCGATCCACAATGCCGATTGTAGCGGAGCGCGCGGGTACAAAGGCGCCCATCTGCGCCATCAGTACAATCAGCGCGACCTGCCGCATATAGGTGGATTTACCTGCCATATTAGGGCCGGTGATAATGCTAACCTGATTTTCCTGTGCGCCCAGCTGGGTATCATTGGGTACAAACAGGGAGTCTGTCAGCATTTGCTCTACCACAGGGTGCCGTCCGTCAGTGATGGAAATTTCGTTTCCTAAGGTGATTTCAGGGCGGCAATAATTGTACTTCACAGCCACAGTTGCCAATGCGCACAAGGTGTCGGTGGCGGCTACGGCAGCGGCGGTGGTCTGCACACGGGCAGCCTGCGCTGCCAGATGCTCCCGCAGCTCGGTAAACAGCTGGTACTCAAGGGCGGTCAGCCGGTCTTTTGCGGTGAGCACCTGCTCCTCCAGCTCCTTTAATTCCGGTGTAATGTAGCGCTCGTTATTGGCAAGGGTCTGCTTTCTGATGTAGTGGTCAGGAACTTGACCGATAAAGGATTTGGATACCTCGATGTAATAACCGAATACCCGATTGTAGCTGACCTTCAAGGTGCGGATTCCGGTTTTCTCCCGTTCGGCTGCCTCAATGGCAAGAATGGTGTTCTTGCCGCCGCTCATAATATCCCGCAGCTGGTCAGCCTCCGCATGAAAGCCTTTGCGGATCAGTCCGCCTTCGCGAATGGTGATGGGGGGCTCGTCTACCAGCGTCTTTTCAATCAAATCGGCGCAATCGGGTAAGGGGTCGATGGATTGCTGCAGCTTTTGCAGCAGGGGAGACTGGACGCCTTCCAGCTGCTTTTTGATAAGCGGAAGAGCGCGGAAACCCTGGGCAAGACCCAATAGATCCCGGGCGTTGACTGTGCCGGTAACTACGCGGGTCATAACCCGTTCCAGATCGGTTACGTTTTTCAGCGCTTCCTGCAGTTCGCCGCGACAGATGGTATCGTTTACCAGCTCTTCCACAGCGCCCTGCCGGCGGGTGATTTCCGGAAGATCCAACAGCGGTTTTTCCAGCCAGCTGCGCAGCATACGGCTGCCCATTGCGGTGCTTGTTTTATCCAGCACCCACAGCAGCGATCCTTTTTTATCCTTGCTACGCAGGGTTTCTGTCAGCTCCAGATTCCGGCGTGCGTCCATACCCAGCTCCATAAACCAGCCAGTGGTGTAATTCTGCAGCTGGCGGATATGGGAAAGTTCGTTTTTTTGCAAAGTTAGCAGTGTCTGCAGCAAAGTACCGCCGGCGAGAATTGCCTCCGGTGTGCTGCTGATACCCAATTGGGAAAGGGATTGCCCGAAATGGCGCTGCAGCAGTTCCTCTGCCTGAGGCAGATTGAACTGATCCTCCTGCGCCTCGTTTACACAGCAGTTCAGTCGGTGGAACAGAGCGTCCTGCAAAACATCTGCCTGACAGGCGCTGCCGCCGCGAATAACTTCCGTTGGGGAAAAGCGGCCCAGCTCAGAGGCGGCAGATTCTGCGTCGGCGCATACAGTTACGAAGAACGCGCCGGTAGACAGGTCGCAAAAGGCAAGACCCAGCTTGCCGCCGTCGGCGTACAGACAGCCAATGTAGTTGTTTTTATGTTCGTCCAGCATACAGCTTTCCGTAACGGTACCGGGGGTAACGATGCGGGAAATATCCCGTTCTACAAGTCCTTTTGCCTGGGCGGGGTCTTCCGTTTGCTCGCAAATGGCAACCTTATAACCCTTAGCCACCAGCCGGGCGATGTAAGCATCTACCGAATGGTAGGGCACACCGCACATAGGAGATTGCTCCTCCTTGGGCTTGTTGCGGTCCCGCGTGGTTAAGGTCAGGTCCAGTTCACGGGCAGCCAGTCTGGCGTCCTCGTCAAACATTTCGTAAAAGTCGCCCAGACGGAAGAACAGAATACAGTCCTTGTTGCGCTCTTTAATTGAGTAGTATTGCCGCCGCATAGGGGTCATTTCGCTTTTTGCTTCAGCCATTGACTTTTCCTCTTTCTATAACACTTGGCGTTATGCCAGCTCACCGGTTAAGCTCCAGGTTGTAGAGCCGGTGATTCGTACCTGCGCAAAGCTGCCGATTTTGCTGTCGTCTGCCTGCAGCCGCACAAGGCGTCCGCCTTCAGTACGGGCAGTCAAGCAGTCTTTATCCTTGCCGTCAATCAAACACAGCATCGTTTTACCCACGTACTGCTGATGTAAGTCTTCGGAGATCTGGTTTTGCACTTCGCACAGCCGGTCAAACCGGCGGTTTTTCTCTGCTTTTGGTGTAGGATCGTCCATCGTGGCGGCAGGGGTGCCGTTACGGGGGGAGAAAATAAAAGTAAACAGGGAATCGTAACGCACTTGACGAATCAAATCGATGGTTTCTTCAAACTCTTCTTCCGTTTCCCCGGGAAAACCTACAATGATATCGGAGGTCAGCACCAAATCGGGCATTACCTTTTTGGCATAGTTTACTTTTTCCAGATATGCCTGCCGGTCGTAATGCCGGTTCATAGCCTTTAGCACACGGCTGGAGCCGGATTGCACAGGCAGATGGAGCTGTTTGGCGATTTTCTCCGATGATGCCATTGTATCAAAGAGTTTTTCGGAGGCATCGCGGGGATGGCTTGTCATAAACCGTATGAGAAACTGACCGGGCAAGGCGGCGATTTTTGCAAGCAGGTCGGCAAAATCCAGACCTTCGTCCAGGTCTTTTCCGTAGGAATTTACATTCTGTCCCAGTAATGTGATGTCCTTAACACCCCGGTCAATCAAACTGCGGCATTCGTTAAGAATATCTGCAGACCTGCGGCTGCGCTCTCTGCCACGGACATAGGGTACGATGCAGTAAGTGCAGAAATTGTTGCAGCCGTACATAATGGATACCCACGCTTTCAGGCTGCTGTCCCGCTGCTGGGGCAGTCCTTCGGCAATGGAGCCGGGCTCGTCGGCAGTGAAAAAGGCGCGCTTGCCGGTGGTTAAAATCTGATGCAGAAGCTGAGGGAACTGCCACAGGTGATGGGTGGAGAAAACGCCGTCCACGTGGGGATAGCTTTTCTTGATGCGCTCCACAACCTGCTCCTGACCTGCCATACAGCCGCACAGGAAAATCTTTTGCGCCTTGTGCCGCCGCTTTGTGTGGGTGAGGGCACCAAGGTTGCCGAATACCCGCTGCTCTGCATGCTCCCGAATTGCGCAGGTGTTCATTACTACCACATCTGCTCCTTCGGCAGCCTGACAAATGGCGTAGCCGCATTCCTGCAAAAGTCCGCGAATCTTTTCAGAATCTGCCTCGTTCTGCTGGCAGCCGTAGGTTTCCACATACGCCTGAGGGACGCGGTCGCGCTGGTGCCAATAATCCTGTATTTGTTGACAGAAGGCAAATTGCTCCTGTAAAGATTGCTCAGAAATTCTGGTGGTTTTCGTATTCATTGAATGCTCCTTTTGTGCACACTTATACAATTTATTATACTACCATAAAAACTGCAATTTTTCAAGTAAAATCGGTAGGTGAAAACGGGAAATTTCGACGTATTATATTTTAATGAACAATCTTGCATTTTCCTGCGCATCGTGATAAACTATAGCAATCCTATCCTAGGGAAAGAAAGAGGCAATGCGATGAATTGTAAACACTGCGATGCACCGCTGGAGGAGGGCGCTGTAAAATGCCCCGTATGCGGTATGGAAATTAAAGAAACTGCTGAACAGGTGCTGCCTGCTACCGAAGAAACGGCGGAGGAAGTAACTGTGGAAACAGCAGAAGAAGTAACCGTGGAAACTGCGGAGGAAGAACAGGAGGAAGCACCTGCTGCCCGTAAACCGAAGGTTTGGCTGTGGATTGTTACAGCGGTTGGCGGATTGGTGGCATTGGCGCTTTTGGCGTTTGCCATACTGTACGCGCTGGATATTGACATTTTTCCTGCAGGCAATGAAAGCTACACAATGACCGGGGAAGCCTCCGATGTGCTGGCGGATAAAGTGGTCGCCACCGCAGGAGAAACCGAGCTTACCAACGGCGAGCTGCAGGTGTACTACTGGAGCGCTGTGTACGATTTCCTCAATCAGTACAGCGCCTATGCAACCACAATGGGGCTTGATTATACCCAGCCGCTGGACCAGCAGCAATATTTAGACCAGGACACTACCTGGCAGCAATTCTTCCTGGAAAGCGCCTTATCAACCTGGCATAAGTACGTGGCGCTCCAGCAGGCTGCAAAGGAAGCCGGCTACACCTTGACTCAGGAGGAGCAGGAGCAGCTGGACGCAATGCCGGAAAATTTGCAGTCTATGGCAGCAAATGCCGGATATGAAAGCGGTAAAGCGCTGCTTGAAAAGGAAATGGGCGCGCTTTGCACAGAGGAAGGTTATCTGCAGTATGTAAGCACTTACACCAATGCGCTGAGCTACTTTGATACTTTGTATGATTCCTTTATTCCCACCGAAGAAGAGGTTATTAAGTATTTTGCCCAGAACGAGGAAACACTTAAGGAACAGGGCATCACAAAGGAAGCCGGAAATTACTACGATGTGCGCCACATTCTGCTGACTCCGGAGGGCGGCACAGCCGATGATAACGGACAAATTACCTACTCCGAGCAGGAAAAGGCAGCATGCCTGAGCAGAGCGGAAGCGATGCTGCAGCAGTGGAAGGACGCCAATGGCGATGAGGCTGCTTTTGCGGCGCTGGCAACTGAAAATTCTGCAGATACCGGCTCCAGCGCCAATGGTGGTTTGTATACCAATCTGACCAGCGAAACAAACTTTGTAGAATCCTTCAAAAACTGGTATCTGGACGAAAACCGGCAGGTTGGAGATACAGGTATTGTGGAGTCTGTTCACGGCTATCACATTATGTATTTCTCTGCCGCTAAGCCTATCTGGCTTGTGGACACTGAGCAGCTGTTGATACAGGAGCTGGCAGAGGAAACCGTAGGCGAAATTATGGAGCGCTACGAGCTGCAGGTTCAGTATAAGAAAATTGCTCTGGGCGAAGTAAAGCTTGGATAAATAAATAACGCAGGCGATGCTTTTGTATCGCCTGCGTTTTATTTATACGTGGGGGTTTACAAAGGGGACACTCGCAAATATTTCCCCGGTTAACTGATGATATTGGGAAAGGTCTGTGGTTTTGCGCAGCGCTTTGAAAAGCTTTTCGCCGCCTGCAAAATTCCCCTGCAGCATACCCCAGTGCTCTTTGAGCCGGAACATTACGTTGCGGGCGCTGCCGAAGGCTTCCAGGTATTGCTGCTCCAGCTCGCTATAAAAGCGCTGCAATGTGGAGGTGTCTGTACCGCCGCACAGCATACCCGGGTCGGCAATCAGACCGCGACCCAGCATAATGTTCACATCGGGATAGCGGGCGTGTAACTGTTCTACCTGGCGGTAAGAGAATAAATCACCGTTGTAGCACACGCGATTGCGGCTGTGCTGCAACGCATACGCAAAAGCTTCCATATCTACCGCGCCTTTGTAGAAAGCGTTGCGCACACGGGGGTGAATAATCAGTTCGCAAACCGGATATTGATTCCACACCTGTAAGAGCGCCGGAAGTTCTGCGCTGTCTTCAAAACCAATGCGGGTTTTGATACTGACAGGAAGGGGAGAGGCGGAGAAAATTCTGTCAAGAAAACTGTCGAGAGCGGAAATATCCCGTAGCATTCCAGCGCCCTTTCCTTTGGCGGTAACAGTACCGGAGGGGCAGCCCAGATTCAGATTGATTTGGGTGTAACCAAGGTTTTGGCATTGCTGCGCCATCCAAATAAAATCATCGCTTTCTTTGGTCAATATCTGGGGGATTACCTGTAAATCGGGGTTTAATTCCAACTCCCGCAGCTCTTTTGCGGTAAGTACGCGGTGCATCGTGGGGGAGAAAAAGGGTGTAAAATACCGGTCTGCACCGGGAAAATACTTGCGGTGCAAATTGCGGTAAATGCGGTCGGTGATTCCCTCAAGGGGCGCAAAATAATATGCCATCTCTGTTTTTCTCCTGTAAAAAGGGGCGCGCTTGCACCCCTTTTTCTTATAGTTCTGTGATTACCGGCAGGATCATCGGGTTGCGCTTTGTGGTCTTGTACAAATACCCGCTTAAATCATTCTTAATTGCCGTTTTAATAGAGGTCCAGTCCCGAATCCGCTTTCTGCCGCAGCGCTCAATGGCCTCCATTGCCACCGCGCGAAGCTCGTCCATCAAATCTTCGGATTCTTTTACATAAACAAAGCCTCTGGTGATAATATCGGGTCCTGTGATGACAGCGCCATCCTGACCGGAAATGTTGACGCATACCACAATCATTCCGTCTTGCGCCAGATGCTTTCTGTCCCGCAGCACCACAGCGCCTACATCGCCTACGCCGGTGCCGTCAACAAACACCTTGCCTGCGGTAACAGTGCCGCCGATTTTGCAGGATTTGCCGGTGCATTCAATCACACTGCCAAGCTCTGCAATACATACATTTTTGGGAGCAATGCCCATTTGCGTCGCCAGCTTGCCGTGCAGCTGCAAATGGCGCTGTTCGCCGTGAACAGGAATGAAGAAACGGGGCTTGCACAGGGCGTGAATAATTTTCAGCTCTTCCTGACAGGCGTGTCCGGAAACGTGGAGTCCCTCGCTCTTTTCATACACCACATCTGCGCCCTTGCGGTACAGTTCGTTGATAATTTTGGAGACTGCCTTTTCGTTGCCGGGTATGGCGGAGGCGGAAATAATAATCCGGTCGCCTGCCACAATGTCAATCTGCTTGTGGGAGGAGAATGCCATACGGTACAGCGCCGACATATTTTCACCCTGCGAGCCGGTGGAAACAATCACAACCTTGTTTTTCGGCAGGCTTTTTACTGCCGCCAGATCTACAATCATTCCGGCAGGTACTTTGATATAGCCCAGCTCCTGCGCCACCTTCAGCACGTTTTCCATACTGCGACCGGTAACTGCCACTTTTCTGCCGTAGCGGTGGGCAGTGGCTAAAATCGCTTGAATGCGGTGCATATTGGAGGCAAA
>JAZRGQ010000048.1:0-2461 GCA_045644405.1 Faecousia sp. | reverse complement strand
GTTATCTTCTCCGGCATCTTTATGGCGATGCTGGACATCGTCGGTCAAAACCTGACCGGCTTTACCGCCTACAACGAATATATCACCGACGTGATTATCGCTGTTATCGTTTACTTGAGCGCGTTCTCTCTGGTTATCCGTATGTGGATTTCCGGACGGAAAAAGAAACCTGTTGTTACAGATACTGCCCCGGCAAAGCAGGAAGGAGGCGAGGGTCAATGACATTTATTATTCAGCAAACCCTTTTATACGCCGTACCTTTGATGATTGTTGCTCTTGCCGGCGTATTTGCTGAGCGCAGCGGTATCATTAACCTTGCGCTGGAAGGCATTATGATTTTCGGCGCCTTTATCGGCGTGCTGTTTGTCCGTACTGTGCAGGATTTGCCTGTATTTGCTATGGCTGCGCGGGAAGGCAACTGGCTGACCCTGCAGGGTCTGGAACTTCTGACAATGCTGGTATCTGCCATTCTGGGCGCCCTGTTCTCCCTGCTGCTGAGCTTTGCGTCCATTAAGCTGAAGGCAGACCAGACCATCGGCGGTACCGCGCTGAACTTGCTGCCGCCGGCGCTTGTTCTGTTCCTTGTGCGTATTCTGGCAAACCAGAACACCCTGCAGATGACCTCCGGCGACGCCGCCTCCTGGTTTATGATTAAAAAGTCCACCCTGGGCATTGACAAGGCCACAGACATCGGCTTTTTCGGCGAGACCTTCATCAACAAGGTTTACCTTGCCACCTATGTATGCCTGATTATATTCGTGGTGATGTCCGTACTGCTGTATAAGACCCGCTTCGGTCTGCGGCTGCGCTCCTGCGGTGAGAATCCCCACGCGGCAGACTCTCTGGGCATCAACGTAGCGAAAATGCGCTACATCGGCACCACCATTTCCGGCGCGCTGGCAGGTATGGGCGGCTTTGTCTACTCGCTGACCACCACCAACTGCACCGCCAACGGCAGCGTGGCTGGCTTTGGCTTCCTGGCGCTGGCTGTTATGATTTTCGGCAACTGGAAGCCCTTAAACATCGCGCTGGCATCTTTGCTGTTCGGTCTGTTCAAGTGCATCGCCGCTGCCTACTCCACCCTGGATATTAACGGCGACGGCATCTACCTGCTGGCAGAGCTGGGCATCAGCTCCCACCTGTACCGTATGCTGCCGTACCTGGTAACGCTGATTGTTCTGGCGTTCACCTCCAAGAGTTCCCGGGCGCCTAAGGCGGAAGGTATTCCCTACGATAAGGGCAGCCGTTAAAACCTCACACAAATCAAAACAAACGGCAGGCGGACAGTTTCCGCCTGCCGTCAAATTATCTTAAAAGGCGCAAGCCGAAGATCTGCCGTACCTATGTACGCCCACGCCTTCGGTTTGCGCCTTTCATACCCCCTGTCTGTCCCGCTTTTTAACGCAGCGAACGTTCCCGCCTCTTTCATTTTAGAAAAAGCTATCAAAAACACCAAATTCGTCATATTTTATTTGTATATTCAACCTATTGCAAAGTGCAGAATTTTCCCTTAAAATAAACAATGGATTACGGTGTAGAGCTGCGCTCTTTTTTGCTCTATACCTAAAAATTTAACTAGATTTTGGAGGTATTTACAATGGCAGGAGGTCCTGGCGCATACGTATTTGGCGCAGAAGAAAAGAAAGAATTGATGGATGTTATTGAGGCTGGTTCTCTGTTCCGTTACGGCACCCCCGGTGTTGACGGTTTCCAGGGTAAGGTTGCTCAGTTTGAAAACGAAATGGCTGATCTGCTGGGCCACAAGCACGTAGTGGCTACCAACGCAGGTACCAGCTCTCTGCTGGCTTGTCTGGCAGCACTGGGTATCGGTATGGGCGACGAAGTTATCGTTCCCGGCTACACCTTTATCGCTTCCATCTCCACCATCGTTATGATGAACGCAACTCCCGTTCTGGCTGAGATCGATGATTCTCTGACCATCGACCCCGACAAGATCGAGGAGCTGATCACCCCCCGCACCAAGGCTATCATTCCTGTTCATATGCTGGGTAACCCCTGTAAGATGGACAAGATTATGGCAATCGCAAAGAAGCACAATCTGGTTGTTATCGAAGACTGCTGCCAGGCTGTTGGCGCTTCTTACCAGGGCAAGTGCTGCGGCACCATCGGCGATATGGGCGCTTACTCCCTGAACGTATTTAAGACCATCACCACCGGCGACGGCGGCTTCGTTGGCTGCTCCGACGAGACTCTGTACGAGCGCGCTTTCGGCTTCCACGACCAGGGCCACAAGCCCTCCCGTATGGGCGTTGAGGTCGGCAACCGTTCCATCGTCGGCGTGAATATGCGTATGAACGAGCTTAGCGGCGCAGTTGCACTGGCACAGACCCGCAAGCTGCCCTCCATTCTGAAGACTCTGGGTGAGAAGAAGGCTCTGCTGAAGTCACAGCTGCAGGGACTGCCCGGCGTTGGCTTCCGTACTGTTAACGACGAAGGCGAG
>JAZRGQ010000047.1:0-4810 GCA_045644405.1 Faecousia sp. | reverse complement strand
GCGACTGCTGAAGGATAAGGCGTATCTGGAGACGGTCTATCGCAACGGCGCGGAGAAAGCTGCCTATGTGGCGGAAAAAACCCTGCGTAAGGTATACAAGAAGATTGGCTTCCTGGCAAGATAAAAAATAAAAGCTGCTCTTTAGAATTCCTGCGGATTCTAAAGAGCAGCTTTTTACAGAATAAAATACAGAGCAATGGTCAGCAGCGCCCGATTTCTGTCCTCCTGACTGTCGCCAGCCATTAATAAAAGCAACAAAATGACGATTAAGTCGCCGGTGTCAAAATCCTTTGGCAGCAGTTGTCGCAGAAAGCCGGTTATACTGTGCCCCTGAGGCGGAGAAAAGTCCGGCGCGCAGTGATTGACCGGTGGGGTATCCGGCGGAGGGGGTGGCGGTTTAACACCGCCTTGAGGACGGCGCTGCTCCTGTACGCGGTTGCGCTGATAAGAGCCGTCCGGCTGGGGAATATAGCGATTATACATAGTGATTCACCTGCCTGTGGTTATCTTCCCTGCCCAAGGAAGGCGGTGGCAAGTCCTGCAACCTTGGCTGCGCGCATTGCCCGCTCTAATCTGGTAATGCGGTTTTGGCTGAGATAAGGACCCAGCGCGCGGAGCAGATTCAGCTGATTTTTGTCGATACTGCTTTGACGGGCGAAACCGCTGATTTTCTGTATCGTAGCCAAATCAATATCCCCGAAGGCGGGTACGGCGTCCTGCTCCGGGTGGGCAGGCGGTGATTCTTCCTGCGCACCGCCCAGGTTTTGCGCCATCGCCATAATCTGCTGCATAAGTTGAGGGTTTTCCATTATGGAATTAAGCTTGCTTTCAAGTGTGTCCATTATTGTTCCTCCAGTTGCTGCAGCAGCGTTTTTGCCTCCTTGGATGATAGCATTGTGTTTAGCATTTGCCCCGCTTTTGAAAAATCCCCTGCGCTTGCCTGGTCAATTATCTGCTGCAGTTGCCCCTTGTCGGAGCGGCGGAGCATAGCAATAAGCTGTTGCCCGACGGGACTTTTCGCCAGACGCATTGCTTCCTGCACGGAAAAATCCTCAGATTTTTTCTGCATTTGATTGCCTCCTGCACAATTTAATGATACAATGTATTATATGCAGCAGGAAAGCGGTAGGTGAACTATGAAAATATTAGTGTTGTCCGATTCCCATAATGCCCTGTCGTTTATGCGCAAATGCGTGTATAAAATCCGCCCGGATACGGTGGTGCATTTAGGAGACCATTATGCAGACGGACAGACTCTGGCTTTGGAAAATCCCCACATTCCTTTTCATCAGGTAGCCGGTAATTGCGACCGCTTTCAATGCTTTACACAGCAATTTACAGTACTTTGCTACGAAATTGGCGGCGTGCGGTTTTTTATGACCCACGGGCATATGCATCAGGTGAAATCCGGCATATACAGCCTCTTATCTGCAGCTGCACAGGCGCAAGCGCAGGCAGTCCTTTATGGACATACTCATCAGGCAGACTGCCATCGGGAGCCGGACGGTATGTGGGTTTTGAATCCGGGCAGCTGCGGAGGCAGCGCTCCCAGCGCAGCTTTGATTGAGATAGAAAACGCGCAGATAACCGATTGCCGAATTCTCAGGCAAAAAGATTTGGAGGAAATGTTATGATATTAACAATCGATATTGGAAACTCTAATATTGTGCTTAGCGGCGTGGAGGAGAATGAAATTCTGTTTGAAGCCCGTCTGCGGACAGAGGCAACCAAAACCTCCGACCAGTACTGTGTGGATTTGAAAATCATTCTGGACGTGTATCAGGTAAAGCCGGAGCAGATTGAGGGAACAAGCATTGCCTCCGTTGTACCGCAGGTGCTCAATTCTATGCAGACAGCGGTGAAAAAGTTGACCAATAAGCCGATTCTGGTAGTTGGTCCGGGACTGAAAACCGGTCTGGATATCCGGCTGGAAAATCCCAACCAGACCGGCGCAGATTTGGTGGCAGGCTGCGTGGCTGCTTTGCGGGAGTATAAGCCGCCGATGATTGTGGTGGATATGGGAACAGCCACCACTCTGGCGGTGCTGAATCAGCAGGGCGCTCTGGTAGGTGGCTGTATTTGCCCGGGTGTAAGAATTTCTCTGGAGGCGCTAACGGAAAAGACGGCGCTGCTGCCCGGCTTGCAGCTGGACCAGCCCCAGAAAGCCATTGGCAAAAACACGGCAGACTGTATGCGCAGCGGTGTTATGCTGGGAACTGCCTGTATGCTGGACGGTATGGTGCAGCGAATGGAAGAGGAGCTGGGGTGCAAAACCACGGTGATCGCAACCGGCGGTATTGCCAAGTTTGTGATTCCTCTGTGCCGTACACCGATTGTGTATAACAAGGATTTGCTGGCAAAGGGTTTAGCAACCTTATATAAAGAGAACAGGCGTACTATGCAAGTGCAGTGAGCAGCAAAATGATAGCGGCAATGCCTGCGCCGGAAGCGGCGACAAGCGCAGTGTCAAGCAGACGGTGAAGCCGCTGTCTGAGGGTGGCTGCGTTGGGATAAGCGGGTGCGCGCATATAAGTACGGGCGGATTGTGTCATTACAGCTTTCATAATATATCCTCCTGATGTTTTGATAGGTACATCTTACCGGGGGATATATCCAATAAAACGGACTGAATCAAAAATACACAAAATCTTCTGCCGCTTGCATACTGCAGCAAAATGTGCTATGATGTGAGAAAATATGCATCCACAGGAGGTGCCTATGGAAAAGAAAGAGAAAAAGACAGGTAACAGCGGCCTTAACTTTCAGGACATCTGGAGTGTACTGAAGATGACCGGCAGCTGGTGCTATAAGTTAAGAAGTGTGCTGCTGGCAATTCCGGTTTCTATCGCAGCGATTGCCCAGGCGCTGAAGAATATCGGCCGTCTGCCGTCGCAGGTCGGCATTAATATGCTGGAGTCCGGCGAATTTGCGATTTTAATAAGCCGCGGCATTGCGGTGATGGGTCCGCTGGCGATTACAGCGTTGTGTCTGATGCTGATGTTCTGCTCCAAGCGGGTACTTTATCCGTGGCTGATTAGTGTGTTCTCACTGGTGCTGCCCTGGCTTTTGTGGATTACCAATACGTTTCCTGCCTAAAAATGGATACAAAAATCCCCAACCAAACGGTTGGGGATTTTATATTTGAAGCGCGGTGATTATTCCTCCAAAAGCTGCTGCAGCTGCTGCATCGTGTATGCTATCGCAACAGCACCGGCTTTTTCCATATCCTCTACCTTTCCGTAGCCCCAGGCTACACCGATGGTGGGAATTCCGTGCTGCGCAGCGCCCAGCACGTCGAAAGCGGTATCGCCCACCATAACCATATGCGCCGGCTTTTCGATTTGGTTTAGCACGCAGGCAATCACATCTGCTTTATGTGCGCGGGTACCGTCTAAGGTGGCGCCGCAGATAATTTCAAAGTATTGGGAAAGCTGGAATTTCTCCAGAATTTCCAGTGTGGTAACCTCCGGTTTGGAGGTGGCAACAAACAGCCGGTGGCCCTTTTCTTTCAGGTATGCCAAAAGCTGGTGAATGCCTTCGTAGGGCGTGTTCTCAAATTTGCCAACTACCACATACCGGCTGCGGAACACATCGATGGCTTCCTGGGCTTTGTCCTCCGGTACACCGAACTGAATAAAGGTTTTGTCCAGCGGTGGGCCTACAAAAACGCCCATTTCCTCGCGGGACGGTACAGGCAGACCAAAGTGCTCTAAGGCGAGAGTGGCACAGTTGATGATTCCTTCGCCGGAATCGGTCAGCGTGCCGTCCAAATCAAAGAATATGGCTTTCTGGGGCATAGGGAAACCTCCTGTTCCTTTTTGCTTATCATAGCATAGAAAATTCCGAAAGGCAACAAGGCGTTGGGTAACGTTCCATAAGGAAGTATTGTCCTTGACCTTGACTTTTTCCGTAGCCGGTGGTATGATTCTTAGAGCTTGGAGAGTTGTCCGAGCGGTTTAAGGAGCTAGTCTTGAAAACTAGTGATTCCGAAAGGAACCTAGGGTTCGAATCCCTAACTCTCCGCCAATAATAAACCCACCCCAAACCGGGGTGGGTTTATTATTAATGGGAAAGGGATTCGAACAATCAAATGCGGCGCGGGTGAGCGCCGCCGGCGACGGATGGACGGAGCCGAACACTTATTTTCACCAAAGGTGAAAATGCAAACGAATCCCTAACTCTCCGCCCAAAAGGGCTGTTGCAATGTATGCAACAGCCCTTTTATTATTGCAGATTCAGATAATCGGCAAAGCAGTAGCCTTCTGCATCGCCGTAGCGCACAAGGTGCCAGGCATCGCCCAGTTCAATGATTTCCACAATTTCGCCTGCGTTAATTGTGGTAACCAGCTCGCTGGAGGAGGTGGGCTCCGCGCGCATATTTACGTGGGGCTCATAGGTAACAACAGCCACAAGGGTTGCAGCCTGTGAGGAGGTGCTGGGCTCCTTTCCCTTGAAAATATGGGTTTCCGTGAGCAGGTATGCGCCGACAAAAAGCAACGCTCCAACAATGAGGGCTGCGATTACGCAACCGGTGCAGGACGATGAAGATGACGATGAAGATGACGATGAATAAGACGAAGAAGATGAGGAATATGATGATGACGAGGAACTGGAGGGGGTGTTTTCCGGAGTTTTGCCGTCCCATATGTAATCGCTGCAATGGTGCTCACAGCTGTCTACATAATCGTGGCCGCTTTTTGTACATTTGCGCATATAGAAAACAGAATCCTCATAGCCGTAGGTGCCGATGTCTTCGCAGTATTTGCAGGACCAGCATTTGCCGCCTCTTTTGGGATCAATTTCCATAAAA
>JAZRGQ010000046.1:0-15828 GCA_045644405.1 Faecousia sp. | reverse complement strand
CCTATTATATATGATTTTGCGCAATAAAAAAAGAGGGTAACCCCTCTTTTTTTATTGAATTTTCTGTTAGACCTGCTCCTTGATCTTGGCAGCCTTGCCAAAACGGCCACGCAGATAGTACAGCTTTGCACGGCGAACCTTGCCCTTGCGGACAGTTTCAACCATAGCAACGTTGGGAGAATGAACAGGGAAAACCTTTTCACAGCCAACACCGTAGCTAACGCGGCGAACAGTAATGGTCTCACCGATTCCGCCGTGCTTGCGAGCAATAATTGTGCCCTCAAACACCTGGATACGCTCACGAGCGCCTTCCTTAATCCGAACGTGTACACGAACAGTGTCGCCAACCCGCATTTCGGGCAGCTCTTCCTTCATGTACTGGCTAGACAGAGCCTTAACCAAATCCATATCTTCGTCCTCCTTAATATTAGGCGTTCATACAGCAATGTGCTCCGGCGATATGGTTCCCGGTGCCGCAGAGGACTCACCTTGATTTCAGACTGCAGTATTATAGCATAGTGATTTTAGAAAATCAAGCTATTTTTTTCATATTTTCCAGCATTTTTCCTGTTATTCCGGAAAAACGATACTGTTTTTGCAGACGTCTGTCAATTCTCAGGACAAAATCGCGCTGTCGTTGGCAAATTCATTGCCGCTTGCTTTCGTAAACAGACTCATCAAATCTTCAATGGTCAGGTTTTTCTTCTCTTCCCCTTCCACATCTACAACGATTCTGCCTTCATTCATCATAATGAGGCGATTGCCATAAGTAATGGCGTCGCGCATATTGTGGGTAATCATCAATGTGGTCAGGTGATTCTCACGGACAACCTTATCTGTGATTTCCAGCACCTTTGCCGCGGTCTTGGGGTCAAGGGCTGCCGTATGCTCGTCCAGAAGCAGCAACTTGGGACGTCTGAGCGTTGCCATCAGCAGAGTCAGCGCCTGCCGCTGACCGCCGGAGAGCAAGCCGACCTTAGCGGAAAGCCGGTCCTCAAGACCCAGCTCCAAATCCGCAAGCATCTTTCTGTATGTTTCCCGCTCTCCTTTTCGAATGCCCCAAACCAGGCGGCGCTTTGTGCCGCGTCTTGCAGCTATGGAAAGATTCTCATCAATTTCCATATCCGGAGAAGTACCTTTCATCGGGTCCTGGAACACACGCCCAAGATACTGCGCCCGCTTATGCTCCGGCATATTGGTTACGTCAATGCCGTCAATCTCGATGGTGCCGTAGTCGGGCTTCCAGACACCGGCTATAGCATTGAGAATTGTAGATTTACCGGCGCCGTTGCCGCCAATAACAGTAACAAAATCTCCGTCCTTCAGGTGCAAATCCACACCAGCCAGCGCGGTCTTTGCATTTACAGTACCGGGATTAAAGGTCTTCTGCAAATTTGTAATCTTAAGCATTATGATCCCCTCCTGTAACCGGAGCAGTGATTTCCTTTTGCTTTGTGAAATACTCCCGCTTCAGATACGGCACTGCCAAAAACAGCGCTACGATAATCGCGGAGAGCATTTTCAGGTAATCGGTCTTCAAACCCAGCAGAATTACAAAGTTGTAGATAATGTAGTACACAATTCCGCCGCCGATTACACCAATCAGGCTCACCACAAAATTGGGCTTAATGCGCATAGAAACAGAAAGGCCAATGAATATGGCTGCCAGCGCGATTACGATTGCGCCACGGCCGTCCTGCAGGCTGACAGAGCCCTTATACTGGGCGTACAGAGCGCCTGCCAACGCAACGATGCCGTTTGCAATCGCCAGACCCAGCACCTTGTTAAACTTCACGTTTACGCCCTGTGCGCGGGTCATATCCGGATTATCACCGGTAGATTTAATTGTTAAGCCAATCTCCGTGTAGAAGAACAGCCACAAGAATACAATTGTCGCCGCTACAATCAGCACAGCAGACAAAATTGCCTGGGGATTATTGCTCATATGCAACAATAGTGCATTTGCTCTGTGGTCAATCGCCACCAGCGACTTGCCACCTAAAATACACAGATTCACCGTGTACAAAATCAGCTGTGTCAGAATACCTGCCAGAATTGCGGGAATGCCCAGGGCAGTGTGCAGCAGGCCTGTTACTGTGCCGGCAACAGCGCCTGCAAGAAATGCCAGCAGCACGCTCGCCCAGACAGGCACGCCGCAGCCGATTAAAATCGCGCATACACAACCGCCGGTGCAAATTGAGCCATCTACTGTCAGGTCGGCAATATCCAGAATCTTATAGGAAATATAAACACCTATACCTACTAGACCCCAAATCAGGCCTTCCGCTATTGCGCCCGGTAATGCGTTCAAAAAAAACATTTCGTACCTCTAAAATCAGTTTTCCTCTACAGCAATACCCAACTGCTGGCAGAGTTCTTCGTTATAAACCACGCTGGGGGTCAGCGTCATAATTTCAATGTCGGAAATCTCGCTGGTGCCAAGCAGCACCTTAGCGGCCATCTTGCCGGTCTCAACGCCCAGGTCGTAGTAGCTGATGGAAAGGCTGGCATAGCAAACCTGTCCGCCGTAGCTGGTGTAAACAGGCACATTCATTTCGGTGCAGATAGTGCCGACAATGGAGTCATTTTGCGCCACAGTGTTATCAGAAGGTATGTAAACAGCCTTGCACTCGCTTGCCATAGAGGTTACCAGTGCCTGCAGCTCAGTAATTTCGGAGAAGGTGTATGCCTTTACAACAATGCCTTCGGCCTCAAACAGCGCCTTGACAGCCTCGTACTGAATCAGAGAGTTGGACTCGTTGATGCAATACAGAACACCAATCTGGTCGCCTTCAACCAGCTTCAGGGTATCAATCATCATCTGTGCCTGCTCATCGAAAGGTACAGCATCAGAGGTGCCGGATACGTTAGCAGGAATGTTACCTGCAAAGGTATCTGCATAGTCGGTAACAGATGTGCCGAGCACAGGAATGGTGGTAGTTGCATTGGCAGCTGCCAGCAGTGCAGGCGTGGCATTTGCCATAATCAGGTCCACATTCTTGGAAGTAAATGTATTAATGACTGTTGTGCACAGGTTTGCTTCGCCAGCAACCTGCTCGTCGAAAGTAACACTCTTGCCTTCTGCAGCCAGCGCTTCAGTCAAAGCGTCCTTAAAGCCCTGTGTAGCCTGGTCCAGAGAGTCGTGCTCCATCAGCTGGCAAATACCAACCTGGAAGGACTCGGCCTTGTTGCCGCTGCAGCCTGCCAATACTACCGAGAGCATTGCAACAGCCAAGAGAATAGATAACAGCTTTTTCATTTTGTTTCCTCCTATTTTTACATCATTCGATGCATATTAACAAAAAAATTAAACGTCCCTGTGAAATCACAGGGACGTAAATAAATACGTGGTACCACTCTGCTTCACCGGCTTCTCACAAAACCGGCCTTTAGAACTTCGCAGCTTACGCCTGAAAAGCCCCGGCGATGTAACGGTCGCACCCGTTGTGCCTACTGTTAGTTCAACACACCGCTTACAAAATGAACTTCACCTAGCGCCTGGCCATTGTCTTGCAGCAACCGACAACTCTCTGAGGTCATTCAAAAGGCTACTCTTTTTGCTAAAACGCATTTATGTATATAACTTTCTTACGATAGTAACAGATTTCTGCAAATCTGTCAACCCTGTTTGCATAATTTCAAGCATTTATGCAATGCAAATTCATTACTTATTGCCACCAAGGATATTCTGTACGTATTTTTCCACGTCAGCCGGCTGAATGTTGAGGGTTATGGCAAATTCTGTATCCAGCAGCTTTTTGGCGTCCCGCAGGAAGTTTTCATCGCACAGGTGAAATTTTCTGCCGGCGGCAAGCTGCTTATCCTTATGCATATACAGCGCGCGTACCATACAAATCAATGCCGTTTTATCCGTTGTCGCAACCAGCTGGCGATAGTACTGCTTTCGCTGATTTTCGTCTTCAATCCAGACGTCTTCCTGTGCGTCAGCATCCTTAAGGATTGCTTCCAGCTCCTGTACAGTCATAATCGGTCTGAGCTTTGCGGCAGCCACCGGATTGTTCACAGGAACATAGTAGCGGCAGCTATCCTGTTCTATAGGCTGCAGAACGTAATACTGCACTTTTTTCCTGTCGACAGTTTTGGTTTCAATATCCAAAATCCGGCACACGCCGTGCATTCCGTAAACTACTTTTTCACCGCAGGAAAACACCGCAATTCTCCCCTTTCCAAATCTTGAATAATTTGTAAATTAATTATAGCATTATCACCTTAAAAATTCACGTGGTTAAAACGCCGAAAATTCACTGCTTTTCCCGGAGAAAAACCTGTCAACATTACTGTTTTCTCAGGTTAAATGCACGGAAATTAAAATTTTGCTTTATTTATTGAATATTATGCAGTATACTATAGGCATTGTAAGCAGTAGTGGAGGTTATCCTATGCGCATTGTAATCAAAATCGGTACAAGCACACTTGCGCACAGTACCGGTCATCTGAATATCCGGCTGGTTGAGCATCTGTGCAAGACTATCAGCGATATTAAGAATGCAGGACACGAAGTGATTGTTGTTTCCTCCGGTGCCATCGGTATGGGCCTTGGTAAGCTGGGTATCCGTCAGCGTCCTGACGATATTCCCACAAAACAGGCAGCTGCCGCAATCGGTCAGTGTGAGTTGATGTATACATACGACAAGCTGTTCAGCGAATACTCCCACACGGTTGCCCAGCTTTTGATTACCGGCGACGATGTAGAGTGCGAACAGCGCCACAGCAATTTCAGCAACACATTAAACCGGCTTCTTGAGTTAGATGTAATCCCGATTATTAACGAAAACGACACAATCGCCACAAAGGAGATTGTGATTGGCGACAACGATACGCTGGCTGCCATCGTTGCCCAGAGTATACAGGCGGATAAGCTGGTGCTGCTGTCGGATATTGACGGTCTTTACACCGCTGACCCCCACACCGACCCCAACGCAAAGCTGATTACCCACGCCAGCAAAATTGACGATGAAATTTTCGCGTTGGCAGGCGGAAGTAACTGCAGCCTCGGCACAGGCGGTATGGTTACAAAACTGCAGGCAGCAAAAATCTGCCTTTCCTGTGGTTGCGATATGATTATTACCAACGGCAGTAATCCTGAAAATCTTTACGCGATTGTGGAAGGACGCGCGGTTGGTACTACCTTTTCGGAGAAGTGATTATGAAAGCAATGTTAGAAGCCGCAAAAGCGGCAAAAGCGCAGGTCAGCCAGCTTAGCACAGATGAAAAGAATGCGGCGCTGGAAGCAATGGCTGCTGCCCTAATCTCCCACCAGGAATCCATTCTCAGCGCCAACAGCGCAGATATGGAAGCAGCAAAGCAGGTCATCTCCCCTGTTATGCTGGACCGGTTGCGTCTGGACCCCCAGCGGATTCAGGCAATGGCGCAAGGAATTCGTGATGTTGCGAAGCTTCCTGACCCTGTAGGTCGGGTACTGGACAGCCATACAAGAGCAGACGGTCTGGAAATCAAAAAGGTAGCTGTTCCCGTTGGCGTGGTGGCAATTATATATGAAAGCCGCCCCAATGTAACCAGCGATGCAGCTGCACTGGCGCTGAAAAGCGGTAACGTGTGTGTTTTGCGCAGCGGTAAAGATGCATTCCGTTCTGCCAATGCGATTGTGGACGCGCTCCGCGCCGGTTTGCAGAAAGTGGGCATCACACCGGACGCTGTCAATCTGGTGCAGGATACCACACGTGCCAGCTCCCAGCAGCTAATGACCGCCAATGGCTATATTGATATACTGATTCCCCGAGGTGGCAGAGGACTGATTAATGCCTGTGTGCAGCAGGCCACTGTTCCCTGCATTGCTACCGGTACCGGCATTTGCCACGTTTATGTGGAAAAAACCGCAGATTTGGATATGGCGCTAAAAATCGTCGAGAACGCAAAAACCAGCCGTCCCAGCGTTTGCAACGCCGAAGAGGTGCTTTTGGTAGACAGCGCAATCGCAAAGCAGTTCCTCCCTGCCCTTTACGAACGTTTGGTTACTGACCGGCTTGCCAAAGGACAGACACCTGTTACTCTGCGCCTAGACAGCGAAGCTGCCGAAATCATTCCCGGTGAGGCTGCCGGTCCGCAGGATTTTGATACAGAGTTTTTAGACTACATTCTGGCAGTAAAATGCGTAGAAAATGTACGCCAGGCCATTTCCCATATCAGCGCCCATTCCACCGGACACAGCGAAGCAATCATCACCCGGGACCAAACTGCCAGCGCCGCTTTTGCCGCAGGCATCGACTCCGCTGCCGTATATGTAAACGCATCTACAAGATTTACCGACGGCGGAGAGTTCGGCTTAGGTTGCGAAATGGGCATCTCCACCCAGAAGCTGCACGCCCGTGGACCTATGGGTCTGCAGGAGCTGACAACGTATAAGTACGTTATTTACGGAAACGGTCATATCAGATAGGAGGACACAATGAAATACGGTTTTATCGGTTGTGGAAATATGGGCGGCGCTATTGCCCGCGCCCTTAGCAAAGCTACAAAGGATATTCTGCTGTCAGACCCCTCTGATGCTGCCGCAATTTTGCAGCAGGAACTGGGCTGCAGTTGCGGAACAAACTCCGCCGTTGCCGAAAGCTGCGAGCGTATTTTTCTTGCTGTAAAGCCTCAGATTCTTGCATCGGTTGTAGCGCCGATTGCCCCGATTTTGGCTGAGAAAAAGCCTTTAATCATCACAATGGCTGCAGGTGTTCAAATTGCTAAACTGGAAGCTATGATTGGCGCGCGTGTGCCTGTAATTCGCATTATGCCCAACACGCCGGTTGCTGTTGGCAGCGGAACAATTTTGTACTGTGCCAATGATTTGGTAAGCGCTGAAACTCTGGCTGATTTCTGTAAGGATATGGAAGGCGGCGGATTGCTCGACCCGATTGCAGAATCCACTATTGATGCTGCCAGCGCCCTCTCCGGCTGCGGTCCTGCCTACGCGTATATTTTTATAGAAGCAATGGCTGACGGCGCAGTCGCCTGCGGTGTACCCAGAGACAAGGCGATTACATACGCCGCTTCTACCCTTGCAGGCGCTGCAAAAATGGCGCTGGAATCCGGCAAGCACCCGGGAGCCCTTAAGGACTCGGTCTGTTCCCCCGGCGGCAGCACCATTGCCGGTGTAAACGTTCTGGAACAGTGCGGTTTCCGCGGCGCAATTATGGACTGCATTCGCGCAGCCTTCGAAAGAACACAGGAACTGGGTAAATAAAAAATAACGGGTCAGGCAAACGCCTGACCCGTTCTTATTTTACAATCAGATTACGCGCACACGCAGTACCGCGTCAATCTTATTCAGCTTCTCGATAGCCGCATCGGAAGGAGCTGTGTCCAAATCCAGCATTGTATAGGCGTAATTGCCCTTACTGCGGTTCATCAAATCGGAGATGTTGATGTTTTCCTCTGCCATAACACCGGTAAACTGGCTCAAGCAGTTAGGAATGTTTCTATGCAGAATTGTAACTCTGGCAGCCTTGCTGCACACGCCCATATCACAGGCAGGGAAATTGACAGAGTTTACAATATTGCCATTTTCCAGATAATTCATCACCTGACGCACTGCCATCATAGCGCAGTTGTCTTCAGACTCGGCGGTAGATGCGCCCAGATGAGGAATCGCCACAACGCCCTCCATACCCGCTGTACGGTCATTGGGGAAGTCGGTAATATAACGGCGCACCTTGCCGGACTTCAGCGCTGCTTCCAGCGCATCGTCGTCCACCAGCAAATCTCTTGCAAAGTTCAAAATAATCACGCCGTCTTTCATCTTGGAAAGCGCCTCTGCATTAATCATCTTGCGAGTATCGTCCAGAAGCGGTGTGTGCAAGGAGATAATGTCGCAGTTGGCATAAATCTCCTCCCGTGTTTTTACGGGAATGATGCTGCTGTCCAGATGCCACGCCGCGTTAATGGAAATAAACGGGTCGCAGCCGTAAACCTGCATACCCAGCTTAACCGCTGCGTTGGCAAGCGGTCCGCCGATAGCGCCCAGACCAATAACGCCTAAGCTTTTTCCTTTGATTTCCATACCGGCAAACTTAGACTTGCCCTTTTCTACCTTTTTGCCGACCTCGCCGTCATTTTTAATAGACTGCACCCACTGAATACCGCCAACCACATCACGGGCGCCGAGGAGCATACCGCAAAGTGCCAGTTCTACCACGCCGTTGGCGTTTGCGCCGGGGGTATTAAATACCACAACGCCCTGCTCTGCGCAGCGATCCAGAGGAATATTGTTTACGCCTGCGCCGGCACGCGCTACAGCCAGCAGCTGCTCCGGCAGCTCCAACTCGTGCATTGCCGCGCTGCGCACCATAACTGCATTGGCATCAGCCAGCGCATCGGTCTTCTGGTAGTTATCTGTAAAAATCTCTGTTCCCTTTTGGGAAATGGGATTTAAGTAGTGTACCTGAAACATAATATATCCTTCTTTCTATCAGCTGTTGCGCTTTTCAAAGTCTTCCATAAATGCAACAAGCTTCTTTACGCCCTCCAGAGGCATTGCGTTATAAATGCTGGCGCGCATACCGCCAACAGTTCTGTGTCCTTTCAGGTTGACAAAGCCGGCAGCAGCTGCCTCCTTGACAAACTTGGCGTCCAGCGCCTCATCACCTGTAACGAAGGGTACATTCATCAAAGAACGGTCTTCCTTCACCACAGTGCCGCGGAACAGCTTGCTCCGGTCAAGGAAATCATACAAAACAGCCGCCTTTTCCTCGTTGCGCTGCTTCATCACTTCCAGACCGCCCATTTTCTTCAGCCACTTAAACACCTTGCCGCAGATATAGATGCCATAGGCAGGAGGCGTGTTATACATAGAGCCGTTGTCTGCGTGGGTCTTATACTTAAGCATTGTGGGTGTGCCTTCCAGCACATCTTCTGTAATCAAATCCTCGCGGATAATGACAATCACAACGCCGGCAGGTCCGATGTTCTTCTGGACGCCGCGATATACAACGCCATACTTGGTTACGTCGATAGGCTCAGACAGGAAGCAGGAAGATACGACTGAAACCAGCAACTTACCCTTTGTGTCGGGCAGCTTCTTGTACTTTGTGCCGTAGATGGTGTTGTTCTCACAGATATACACATAGTCGGCGTTTTCGCTGACAGGCAAATCGGAGCAATCCGGAATATAGGAGAAGGTCTTATCGGCGCTGGAAGCAATCGCATTGGCTGTGCCGTACTTCTGGGCTTCCTGCCACGCCTTCTTCGCCCACTGACCGGTGATAATGTAATCAGCAACCTTATTCTTCATCAGGTTCATAGGAATCATCGCGAACTGCTGTGATGCGCCGCCTTGCAAAAACAGTACCTTATAGTTACTGGGAATATTCATCAGTTCACGCAGGTCAGCCTCAGCAGTATCAAGAATTGCCTGATAGGTCTTGGAACGATGGCTCATCTCCATCACAGACATACCACTGCCCTGATAATCCAGCATTTCTGCAGCTGCTTCCTGCAGCACCTCTTCCGGCAATACAGCAGGGCCGGCAGAGAAGTTATACACTCTTCCCATTTTCAAATCCTCCCGTGTTTATGTTGTCCGTACTAGGCGGACGATAGTATCACAATTTTAGCACCGCCCACAGGAAATTGCAATATCTTTTATAAATGTTTATAAAATACAGCAATATCCCGCCAGCACAAATGGACGTATTTGGTAATTTCGCTATGGATATGTTATTGAGTAACCTGCACGTGATACTGTTTCAGCCAGAAGTTAATTTGCAGCATATACGCAATCGTCTGCGGCACCTGCATCAGCTGCCCGTACCAGGGCCAGCTGTACTCTGCCTGCAGCAGTTCCTCCAAAGCACGCTTTCGGACAATCTGGAAGATTGGCTCCTGTGGACTGTTCAAAATCTGTCGCAGCATATCCGACACCAATTCCATATACCGCGGGTCATAGGTCTTCGGGTATGGACTCTTCTTTCTCCAAAGGACTTCCTGAGGCAGATAATCCTGCATTGCCAGACGCAGCAAGCCCTTTTCATATCCGCCGTACTCCTTAAATTCCCAGGGTATGCCATACAGGTATTCCGCAATCCGGTAATCGCAATACGGTACGCGGACTTCCAGACCGCTGTGCATACTCATACGGTCCTTTCTGTCAAGCAATGTCTGCATAAACCACCGAAAATTCAGGTTGGTCATTTCTTTCATACGCCGTTCCTGGGCAGATGTGCCGGGTAAAACATCTGTCTGCGCAATGGTGGCAGAATAGGCATCGTTTACAAACGCCTCCGCATCAATTCGCTGGGAAAACTCCGGCGCTAAAAACGAGGCGCGCTGCTTTGTATTCTGCGCCCAGGGAAATCCGTTCAGCGCCCGCACCTGGGGATCGCGGAACCAGGGGTATCCGCCGAATAATTCATCGGCGCACTCGCCGGAAAGGGCAACCTTAACGTGATTGCGGATTTCCGAACAAAAAACAAGCAAAGAAAAATCCACATCTGCCATACCCGGTAAATCTCTTGCAGCTGTCGCATCTTCCAGCGCTCCCACTTGTTCCTCCGGCGTCAGTACTGTCCAGTGCTGCTGGTTTCCCAGCTGTTCACACATTTTATGAATGAAGCTGTTATCAGAATTGGGCTGGAACTTTCCCGCAACAAAGTACTTATCATTGTTCTTAAAATCCAGAGAAAATGTCTTAAGCTGCTCACCTTTTTCAGCCATTTTACGGGCGCACACAGCGCTGATTAAACTGGAATCCAGACCACCGGACAGAAATGTTCCTATCGGCACATCGGATACCATTTGCCTTGTAATCGCGTCCGTAACAAGATACCGCACCCGCGCCGCCGTTTCAGTTAGACTGTCTGTGTGTTCCCTGTCCTGCAGCTGCCAGTACCGCCGCCACGTAAATTTACCGTTTTCATACCACCCGCAGCAGCCCGGCTCAAGCTCACTCATATGCTTAAAAACGCCGCTTCCCGGCATTCTGCCCGGTCCAAGAAGTAACAGCTGCGCCACTGATTCCGTGTCAATTACCGCCTCCACCTGTGGATATTTTAGTATAGTCTTTATCTCTGAGGCAAAAATCAAACCATTTTTATGCTCCATATAAAACAATGGCTTAACGCCTATTCTGTCCCGCGCAAGGAACATCTTATTATCCGTTTCGCACCAGACGGCAAACGCAAAAATTCCATTCAGCCGTGTAAGCGCCGCCTCCTTCCACTGGGCAAAGGCGTGCAGCACAACCTCTGTATCCGAATGTCCTTCAAATATATGTCCGTATCGCAGCAGTTCCCGCCGAATTTCCTTTGTGTTGTATAGCTCCCCGTTATAAACAATTACATACCTTTTTCCTTCCCAGCTGCATTTCATCGGTTGAGCGCCACCTTCCGGATCGATGATCGACAGCCGACTATGAAGCAACGTGCATTGATTACAGCGGTATATCCCTTCTCCGTCCGGACCGCGGTGCAGCATAGATTTTAGCATTGTTCTGCAGATTTTCTCATCAGAGTACAGTCCAATAAGTCCAGAAATTGCGCACATAATCTATCCCGTCCTTTCAAACTTTACAGTCTGTTCAGTATATGACGGGACTGGCAAAATGTTGCATAAAATGCGGGTAGTTTTTCGGTTATTAAGGGAATTGTTCTTCTTGACAGAATATAAAAATGCAGATATAATGAAACGGTCATTTGCTAGTGTAGCACAGTCGGTAGTGCATCTCACTCGTAATGAGAAGGTCGCCTGTTCGAGTCAGGTCACTAGCTCCAGACGCAAAAGCCCGGCCACCTTTATCGTGGGCGGGCTTTTTGTATTTACAGCAGCAATTCCAGCGCAGCTGTGATTGCCTGCCTGCGCACAGATTCTCTGTCGCCATTAAATTGAAAATGAAATGTCTTTGCGCCGTTATCGTCGCAGTAACCGATATAAACTGTTCCGACAGGTTTTCCAAAGCTATCCCCGTCAGGTCCGGCAAGACCTGTAACCGACAATGCTACGTCCGCCTGCAGACGCTGACGCACGCCCACTGCCATTGCTTCGGCAACAGGTGCAGAAACCGCGCCATATTGCTCCAGCAGTTCTTCGGGTACACCCAGAACGTTTTGCTTAACCCAGTTTGTATAGCAAATAACGCCGCCCTTAAACACTTCGGAGCTGCCGGCTACCTGTGTCAGCGCAGCGCCAATTCCGCCGCCGGTACAGCTTTCCGCTGTAACCAGAGTGCGACCCCGCAACGCCTGCAGTGCCTTACAGCATAGGCTCATCATTATACTTCACCGTAACCTTTTCAACCTCTGCCAGCGCCTGCTGAATCAGCGCTTCCCTGTCAAGATTTTTCTCTGCGTGATACAGCTGACCGCGGGTGGGCTTTGTTTTCGGGTGCTTGGGCGTAAAGACTGTGCAGCAGTCCTCATAAGGCAATATAGAAGTATCCAATGTGCCGATTTTACGGGCAATGGTAACGATTTCCTCTTTATCCATACCCACAAGTGGCATAAACACAGGAATGTCCACAAATTGCGCTGTTACAGCCATAGCTTCCATAGTTTGACTGGCTACCTGACCCAGATTCTCACCGGTAATCAGCGCGCCGCAGCCGTCCTGTTTGGCAATGCGCTGGGCAATTTCCATCATAAAACGCCGCATAATCAGCGTAAAATACTCCTCAGGGCACTTATCCCGGATTTCTTCCTGAATCTTAGTAAAACCAACTACATTGACTGTCATTCTGCCGCAGTATTTTGTAACCAGCCGCGCCAGTTCCAGCACCTTATTTTTTGCCAGCTCCGATGTGTAGGGATAGGAAAAGAAATGCACGCACTCCACTTCCACGCCCCGCTTTGCAATCATATACGCGGCAACCGGAGAGTCAATTCCGCCGGACAGCAGACACATTGCGCGTCCGCCAACGCCGGTGGGCAATCCGCCTGCGCCGGGAACAGCAGGTCCGTGAACGTATGCGGCAAAATCACGCACTTCCACATACACAGTGTAGGCAGGATTATGCACATCAACAGCACAGGTAGGGTGCGCTTCCGCCAATCTGCCGCCGATTTCCTGGGACAGCTGAATGGAGGTTAGCGGGAATCGCTTATCCGAGCGCTTAGATTCCACCTTAAAAGACGCGGCGCAATCCAGCTCATCGCCGATGTACTCCTCCACAGCAGTATAAATGCTTTCAACGTCTTTTTCACAGGCACGGCAGCGGCAAAGGCTGACAAGACCAAATATGCATCGGCAAGCCTCCCAGGCGCCTTCTACGTCCGCCTGTTCGTCCATCGGCTCAACATAGACCGTAGACTGCATAATGTAAACATCAAAATTGCCGTAGGGCTTCATACGCCGGCGAATATTCTGCCGCAATTTATCCTCAAATTGGCGCTTATTTGCGCCTTTTAATACGATTTCTCCCAGTTTCAGTAAAAATATTTCCTTCACAACAGATTCCTCACTTTTATAATTCCACAGTCCGGTACTGTATTGCCTCAGCAATATGGTCGGCAGTAATTGCGTCGCTGTCGTCCAAATCCGCAATGGTGCGGGCTACCTTCAAAATCCGGTCATAGCTTCTTGCGGTCAGACCGAATGCATCAAAGGCATCGCGCATCAGGCTCTCGCTTTCGTCATCAAGACGGCAGTGATACCTTAGCTCCGTAGGACCCATTCTGGCATTACACATACCTCCGGTTTCACCAAACCGGCGGTGCTGGCGCTGACGCGCCTTATTAACACGTTCCTGAATTGCGGCAGAAGGCTCTGCCTCCTCCCGTCTGCGAAGATGTTCAAAATCCACCGCAGGCACTTCAACTATAATATCAATCCGGTCAAGCATCGGTCCAGAGATGCGGCTGCGATACTGCTGCACACTCTGCTCTGTGCAGGTGCATCTACCGCAGGGATCGCCGTACCAGCCGCACTTACAGGGATTCATAGCGCAGACCAGCATAAACTCGGCAGGATATGTAACAGAGCCAGAAACTCTCGATATGGTAACCTGTCCGTCTTCCAGAGGCTGACGCATCATATCCAGTGTATCCTTTTTGAACTCCGGCAATTCATCAAGAAACAGAACGCCCTTGTGCGCCATAGAGATTTCACCAGGCTTCGGGTTTGTTCCGCCGCCTGCCAGTCCCGCATTGGAAATAGTGTGGTGCGGCGACCGGAACGGGCGCTGCTGCACCAGAGGAGAGTCGGCGTCCAGCATACCCAGCACCGAATACAGCTGTGTTACCTGCAGCGATTCCTCCCAGGTCATATCCGGCAGGATTGACGGCAGGCGTTTGCTAAGCATACTCTTACCGGAACCGGGAGGACCAATCAGCAGAATATTGTGGCTGCCTGCCGCTGCTACCTCCATAGCCCGCTTTACATTCTCCTGACCCAGAACGTCCTTAAAATCCAGAATCTGCGCATCTTTACGGCTGGGTACCCAAATTGGCTCTTCTTCTAAGGTGCTTTCACCATTGAGCGCAGAAATCACCTCGCTTACCGTATTGACGGGAATAATCGCCGGTCCGCGGGCAAGGGTTGCCTCCGGCGCGTTTTCGCTGGGCACATAAACAGTTTCAAAACCGGCGCGTCTTGCGGCGATTGCCATTGGCAGAACACCGGAAACAGGGCGAATCTTGCCATCAAGGCTAACCTCACCGAGAAAGGCGCTTTTAGAGCTGGGGCGACGAACTGCGCCACTGGCGCATAAAATACTCAGCAAAATCGGCAAATCGTAATGGGTACCTGCCTTTTTCAGGCTGGCAGGCGCCAGATTGACTGTGATTCGACTGGTGGGAAACTTCATACCGCTGGTTTTCGCCGCAGCGCGAACACGTTCCCGCGCCTCCTTCACAGCTGCGTCCGGAAGTCCTACGATATCGAAACCGGGCAATCCGTTAGAAATGTAGCATTCCACTGTAACCTGACTGCCATCGATTCCGTGAATTCCCAAAGTATGCACACTGCAAATCATATAATCACCCCTATCCGCTTACCATCATACTCCATTCTGCAAAAAAACACAAATCTTTTTTGCTTTGATTTTCCATATACTACAACCTTTTTCCAATTCTGACACAACATTAATAATATTTCACATTTTTTCGCAGAACTTGGTCGATAACGACTTTACAAAACAGACTTGAAGTGCTATTATATATGGGACAAAATTTGAGCACATATAGGAGGTATTTCATCTTGGCAAGAAAATTCAAGACTATGGACGGCAACACTGCTGCTGCCCACGTCAGCTATGCATTTAGTGAAGTAGCTGGCATTTACCCCATCACCCCTTCCAGTCCTATGGCTGACTACGTCGACCAGTGGGCGGCTGCAGGCCGGAAGAACATTTTTGGTGATACTGTTACTGTTGTAGAAATGCAGTCCGAGGCTGGCGCTGCAGGTACCGTTCACGGCTCTCTGGCCGCCGGTGCGCTGACCACCACCTACACCGCTTCTCAGGGTCTTCTGCTGATGATCCCCAACATGTACAAGATCGCCGGCGAACTGCTGCCCAGCGTTTTCCACGTTTCTGCTCGTACTGTTGCTGCTCAGTCTCTGAATATCTTTGGCGACCACTCTGACGTCTATGCTTGCCGTCAGACCGGTTTTGCTATGTTGGCTGAGACAAACGTTCAGGAAGTTATGGACCTGGGCGCCGTTGCCCACCTGGCTGCCATTGAGGGCCGTGTTCCCTTCGTCAACTTCTTCGATGGCTTCCGCACCTCTCACGAGCTGCAGAAGATCGCCATCTGGGACTACGCCGATCTGGCTGAGATGTGCGACATGGACGCCGTGAAGGCTTTCCGTGCCCGCGCTCTGAACCCCCAGCACCCCGTCATGCGTAGTTCTCACGAGAACGGCGACATCTTC
>JAZRGQ010000045.1:0-2664 GCA_045644405.1 Faecousia sp. | reverse complement strand
CCTTCGGCTTGAACGCGCCGTAACCCATACCGGCAAACTCTGCGGTAATCTTGTCGTAGCTTTCGCCGGTAACTGCCGAGTAAATACTCATCAGGTTAGCAACACCGGGCTTTTCCTCCGGCGCATACCGCACACAGTTTTCCGTATCCGAATCGGTGATCGCCCGCTTAAACTTGCGCTGAATATCCTCCGGCTTTTCCATCAGGAATACACAGCCCTCCGGCATAGACTTACTCATCTTGCTGTCCGGCGCATTCAGGCTCATAACCCGCGCGCCGGTCTCCGGTATGTAGGGCTCCGGAATTTTGAATACATCGCCGTAAATGCTGTTAAACCGCTGCGCCACGTCCCGGGTCAGCTCACAGTGCTGCTTCTGGTCGTGTCCTACAGGCACCAAATCCGGCTGGTACAGCAGAATATCCGCCGCCATCAGCGCAGGATAGGTAAACAAACCGCCGTTGATATTTTCCGCATTCTTTGCGGATTTGTCCTTAAACTGCGTCATTCTGCTCAGCTCGCCGAACATCGTATAGCAATTCAGCACCCAACCCAGTTCCGCGTGCTGATGCACGTGGCTCTGCACAAACAGGGTGTTTTTCTCCGGGTCCAGTCCGCAGGCAATATACTGGGCAAGCTGCTCCAGTGTTCTGCGGCGCAGGTCTGCCGGTGTCTGCCGCACCGTAATGGTGTGCATATCCGCCATAAAGTAAAAACAGTCATACTGGTCCGCCCGCGCGCTCCAGTTTTTGATAGCGCCCAGATAATTGCCCAGATGCAGGTCGCCACTGGGCTGAATGCCGGACAGCATTCTTTTTTTCACTACTACTTCTTCCATACTGAATCCACCCTTTAGATAATTTTCTGTATTCTATCACACCTGAAAGAAAAACGCAACGAAAAATTGACTTTACCGCCGGGGATATGGTATAGTATTGAAAGAAATTTGAAACCGAGGTACCAATTATGGATTATCAGGCATTAGCCCAGCTGCTGTTTCCGCAGGTAACAGATACGCCCGCATCTTTGGAGGAGAAATACCCGTCCCGCACGTTGCCCGAAGGCGCTGTGGTTACCCGTATGGCTCCCTCTCCCACCGGCTTTGTCCATCTGGGCAATCTGGTGCAGGGATTGACCGCAGAACGTATGGCGCACCAGAGCGGGGGCGTGCTGTCTCTGAGTGTGGAAGACACCGATGCCAAGCGGGAAGTTCCCGGTGCGGTGGAAGTGCTGATTCGCACGCTGAAGCATTACGGCATCGTCTTTGACGAAGGCGCTACCATCGATGGCGACGCGGGTTTGTACGGCCCCTACCGCCAGCGGCAAAGAGCCTCTATTTATCACGTGTATGCCAAGCAGCTGGTAGAGCAAGGTATGGCTTACCCCTGCTTCTGCACAGAAGAAGAGCTTTCCGCAATGCGCGAAAAGCAGGAAGCCGGCAAAGAAACCACCGGTTACTATGGCAGCTACGCCATCTGGCGCGACCGTTCTTTGGAGGAAATCAAGGCAAAGCTGGCAGAAAATGCCCCCTGGGTACTGCGTTTCCGTTCCACCGGCTGCGTTGACAACCAATTCTTCTTTGACGATTTGGTAAAGGGTAAGCTGACTGTAACCGAAAACAACGTTGACCACGTGCTGTTAAAATCCGACGGCATTCCTACCTACCACTTTGCCCACGCAGTGGACGACCATTTGATGCACACCACCCACGTGGTGCGCGGCGACGAATGGCTGCCTACCCTGCCGTTCCACATTCAGCTGTTTAAGGTGCTGGGCTTTAAGCTGCCCAAGTACGTCCACATTGGACCTTTGATGAAAATGGACGGCACTTCCAAGCGAAAGCTGAGTAAGCGCAAAGACCCGGAGCTGGCGCTGACCTTCTACAAAGCCGAAGGCTTCCCTGTAGAATCGGTTTATGAGTATATTATGACCATTCTCAACTCCAACTTTGAGGACTGGCGTCGCGCCAATCCCAACGCCCCGGCGCAGGAGTTTAAGTTCAGCCCCAAGAAGCTGAATCCTGCCGGCAGCCTGTTTGACTACGCCAAGCTCACAGATGTCAGTAAGAACGAAATTGCCAAAATGGACGCCCAGAAGGTCTATGCGCTGCTGGTAGAATGGGCAGCGGAATTCGACCCCGATTTTGCACAAAAGCTGCAGGAAAATCCTGCCTACACCCAATCTATTCTGGCAATCGGACGTGGCGGCAAAAAGCCCCGCAAGGATTTGGCAACCTGGAAAGAAGCAAAAGCCTATATGGGCTTCTTCTTCGACGAATATCTTGAGTCCCCTGTTTTTGACGAGCGCTTCTCCGCTGAAACCGTGAAAACGGTTCTTACCGGATTTTTGGAGCAGTTCGACATTGCAGACGATTCCGGCGTATGGTTTGACAAGGTAAAAGCGCTGACCACCGGCATCGGCTTTACCACCGATATGAAGGCATATAAGGCAGACCCCTCTGCTTTCCCCGGTACTGTGGCTGATGTGTCCACCTTTATCCGGCAGGCGGTTACCGGAAAAACCAATTCTCCGGATTTGTATACCGTTATGCAAATTCTCGGCTATGACCGGACTGTCGCACGTATCAAAGCCGTTATAAACGCACTGTAATTTCAACACAAAAGCGCCTGTTTGGATCTGCAAACAGGCGCCTTTTTATCAGTTTTT
>JAZRGQ010000044.1:0-5231 GCA_045644405.1 Faecousia sp. | reverse complement strand
CGGCGTCCGGCATATTGCCGACGCTACCGGCTGCCCTGTCTATTTAAGTGAATATGATTTGGCGCTGCCTCAGGAGCTGACCGACGGGCCGCTCTATTACACCCACACCTATCGCTTTGACGAAGACCTTTCTTTGGCAGGGCTGCGCCTGCAGGCGCTTCACACCCCCGGTCATACCGCCGGCTCTGTTTGCCTGCTGACCAAAGGCGCTATGTTCTCCGGCGACACCCTGTTCGCCGGCACCTGCGGCAGAACAGACCTTCCCACCGGCAGCTACGAGGAGATTCTCATCTCCCTGCAGAAGCTGGCGGCGCTGCCGAAGGATTACACCGTCTATCCCGGACACGGAAAATTTTCCACCTTGTCCGTTGAACGCGCTGCCAATCCCTATATGCAGCGCCAGTCTTAACGCCTATGAAACTGACACGCATTGGACACGAGGAGCAATACGCGGTAGAGCAGCTGCAAATGTCCCTTTTTTCCACGCTGGAAGAGGGCGAAGCTGTATCTGCGCTGCATCGTGGGTCTGTCTGGCTGACCGCGGTTACGGTGATTACACTGGGCGGGCGGGTCAGCCGGGGCGTCCGCCGTTTGCGGGCGGACCGGGAAACGGTGCAACTGCGCCGCAGAATTCTGCAGCAAAGCTATTACGCGGCAGCCCTGCCCCACCTGCCCCGAAAACCTGCGTGGGGCGCGCTGGCAGGCGTACGCCCTACCAAACTGACTACCCGTCTGTTACTGGACGGCGGCACCGCTGCCGATGGGGATAAACTTCTGAAAAACGTATACTATGTTAGTAAAGAACGGCGGCAGCTGGCGATTGCCTGCTCCCAGTCCTCCCAAAAGGCGGTTGCCCTCACAAATAAAGACGATATTTCCCTGTATGTGGGAATTCCTTTTTGCCCAAGCCGATGCACCTACTGCAGTTTTGTCAGCCGCAGCATCGGCAAAAATGTTTCCCTGCTGGACCCCTATTTGCAGGCGCTGGAGCAGGAGCTGAAGCTTACCGGCAAGCTGCTTAAGCGCTCCGGCAAGACTGTGCGCAGCCTGTACATAGGCGGCGGCACCCCCACCACCTTGTCCAGCCATCAGCTTGCTTCGCTGCTGGACTGCATCGGGGAATCTTTTGACCTTTCCCGCTGCCTGGAGTTTACTGTAGAGGGCGGCAGACCGGACACCCTGACACCGGAAAAGCTGCAGACCCTTTATCACCACGGCGCAAACCGCATCAGCATCAACCCGCAGACAATGCAGGACCACGTGCTGCGCGCTTGCGGACGTCCCCACACAGCGCAGGACGTACTGCGGCGCTATCAGGAGGCGGTAGACGCAGGCTTTACCGCCATCAATACAGATTTGATTGCCGGTCTTCCTCAGGACAGCTTCTCCGGATTTTGCGAAAGCCTTGACCGGATTGCCGCCCTGCAGCCGGCGAACATTACTGTGCATACCCTTTCTCTGAAAAAGGGCGCAGATTTATTTGAACGGCGGGAACAGCTGCCCTCTTTTGAGGAGGTTGCCCAAATGGTAGACTACGCCAATAATACCCTTTCTTCTCTGGGCTACCGCCCCTACTATCTGTACCGGCAGAAATATATGTCCGGCAGCTTTGAAAACGTGGGCTGGAGCCGCAACGGACAGGACTGCCTGTACAACATTTATATGATGGAGGAGCTGCACACCGTCCTCTCCCTGGGCGGCGGCGGTATGAGCAAGCTTAACCTGCCTGACGGCAGCCTGCAGCGTTTCCACAATCCCAAATTCCCAGAGCAGTATATCAGCCAGCTGGAGCAGGTGCTCCGGCAAAAAGAGCAGCTGTTTACGCTGCTGTAAAGCAAAGGATGTGTCAGATTTGGATACTTTAATTTCCAACGTAACCGCAGTAACTATGAACGAGCAGCTGCACGTGCTGTTCGGCGCGTATATCGGTATTGAGGACGGAAAAATCTGTTATCTGGATAAAGTCCCGCCCAAGGAGCAGCCCGCCACTATTGTGGACGGCACCGGTATGGTGGCAATGCCCGGTCTTGTGAACTGCCATACCCACCTCTCCACCACCCTGCTGCGCAATTTCCTTGACGATGCCTCTCAGCGGGAGGCGCTGGAGCAGCAGCTGGCAAAGGAGGCGCGTATGGACGCCCGCAGCGCCAAAGCCGCTGCGCTGATGGGAATTGCCGAGTGTCTGCGCTTTGGCATTACCTCTGTTTCTGATTTGTACTACTATCCCCAGGCTACCGCGGAGGCGGTGGCGCAAAGCGGCATCAAGGCAAACCTTGCCCTTTCGGCTTACCGGTTTATTGATGCCTGCGAAGATTTTGATTTTGAAACCGACCCCCAGTGCATAGAATTACAGCGGTTGGTGGACACCTGGAACGGCTATGACAACGGACGTATCCGCATTGACGCAGGTATCCACGCCCAGTACACCAGCAATCACCAACTCTGGGAGGCGCTGTCTGACTACGCCGCAGAGCAGCAGCTGGGTCTGCAGCTCCACCTTGCCGAAACGCAGGAGGAAACCCAGGATTGTCTGGAGCGCACCGGTCTTTCCCCCGCCGAATTGCTGGATTGCCACCGGCTGTTCCGTGTTCCGGCTACCGCAGCCGGCTGCGCCGGTCTTTCCGATGAGGACCGGAAATTGCTGGGAAAACGCAAGGTGTCCGCCGTTGTAACCCCTATTGCCAACCAGAAGGCCGGTCTGCCTGCCGCCCCCATTTCCGCCTGCGTCAAGGCAGGTATGAATGTGGCGCTGGGTACAGGCGGCGCGCTGGAATGCGGCAATCTGGATATGTTTGAAGCGATGCGCGTCGCGGCGCTGGCAGAGCGCACCACCGGCGGCAATTCTGACGCAATGCCCGCCTCTGCCCTTTTGATGATTGCCACCTCCTGCGGCGCCCGCGCACAGGGTCGCGATACCCAGTGCGGTATGCTGAAGGTTGGTATGGACGCGGACCTGATTCTTGTTGACTTCACCGCGCCCCATATGATGCCCTGCCACGATATTATGCGCGGCCTTGTATTCTCCGCCAAGGGCGGCGATGTGGCTATGACAATGGTGCGCGGACAGATACTCTACCGGAACGGCCAGTTCCCCACCATCGACCTGCAGCAGGTGGTAGAGGAATTGACCGGCTATGCAATCCCCCGTCTGCTGGAAAAGGAGTAATTCTATGCAAGAATCCGAAAAAAAGCAAACCTTTCTCCACGGCGCAGCTCTGCTGGCGCTGGCAACTGCGGTTGTTAAGGTGATTGGCGCTCTTTACAAAATCCCTCTGAAATCGATTATCGGAGATATTGGCTTCAGCTATTTCTCTGTGTCCTATCAGATCTATTCCGTCCTGCTGATGGTATGTACTGCCGGTCTGCCCATTGCGATGAGCCGTATGATCAGCAGCGCAAACACCCTGAGTAACTACGGACAGGTCCGGCAGGTTTACCGGGTCAGCCGTCGCATTTTCCTCTGGCTGGGCATTGCCGGCAGTTTGCTGATGTGTCTGCTGTGCAAGCCTCTGGCAACGGCGATGGGTTATCCGGACGCCTGGTTTGCCATTGCGTGTCTGGGTCCCTGCGCTCTGCTGATGTGCATTATGTCCGCTTACCGGGGATATTTCCAGGGGCAGGAAAATATGCGCCCCACCTCCAATTCCCAAATGCTGGAGGCTTTCATTAAGCTGGTTGTGGGATTGGCTGCGGCGCTGGCGCTTTTGCGCGTTACCCAGAGTCAGGCATATGCTGCCGGCGGCGCAATTTTAGGCGTAACCGTCAGCTGTCTTGTCTCTGTGTTTTATCTGATGCGGAAATTCCGCGCCGATTACCGTCAGCTCCCCCAGACCGGTCAGCCTACCGGCACCTTCGGCACAACCGCCAGAGAGCTGTTAACCATCGCCGTTCCCATTACCATCGGCTCTGCGGGACTGTATCTGCTGACTGCCGTGGAAACCGGCGTATACACCAACCAGCTGGTGAAGCTGATTGACACCAATCAGTACACCCTGCCGCTGGTGCCTGTTCTGAAAGAGCAGCTGCTGTCTGACGGCGTTGCCGCTGCGGATTTGCCTGAAAAAATTGCCGCAAGCCTTAACGGCATCTACAGCTTTGGCCAGACTATCTTCAATATGCCCTGCGCATTCATTATCCCCATCACCATCAGCATCATTCCCGCCATCACCTCCAGGCTGACACTTGCCCAGAACGACGATGTGAAAGCCACCGAGGAATCGGCTGCCCGGGTTACCGGTCTGCTCAGCTTGCCCTGCTCTATGGGGCTGGTGCTGCTTGCAAGTCCGGTGATGTCCCTGCTGGGCGACTACTCCGATGCCCGCAACGCCCTTGCCACACAGGTGATGGTGCTGCTTGGCGCCAGCATTTTCCCCTACGCCATCATTCAGTACACCAATTCCCTGCTGCAGGCCCACGGCTACGCCCACGTCCCTGTTATCAATATGCTCTCCTGCGCCGCTGTGAAGCTGCTGGTGGTGTACATTCTGGCGGGTAATCCCCACATCGGCATTATGGGCGCCCCCATTGCCACCCTGCTTTGCTATAGCGCTATCGCTGTGCTGAACCTGCTGTGTATCCGCAAGCTGATTCCCCAGAAGCCCCGGCTGCTGCGCAATTTGCTCCGGTCCTTGCCCAGCGCGCTGGTTATGGGCGCTGCCGTCTACGGCACTTCCTTCGCGCTGACGGAATTTGCCCGGCTGGACGTAAAGTCCACACTGCACACTGTGATTTTGTGCGGCGTGCCCATTGGTGTGGGTGTAATTGTGTACTTTGCAGGCGTTGTGCTGTTCAAGGCCATTAAGCGGGAAGACTGCCTGCTTTTGCCAAAGGGAGAGTCTATTTCTCGTATTTTGCACCTATAAATCAAAAAAACTACTACTTTTTTCGTAAATTTTTCCAAAAAGACTTGCATTTTCTCCAAAAATATGTTACTGTAAAGTACCGAATTTTGGAAAGAAGGTATATATTATGAATAAAACCGAACTCATTGCTGCCGTTGCCGAAAAGGCCGGTATGACCAAGAAGGACGCCGAGCGCGTTGTTAATGCCACTGTTGAGACCATCACCGCCAGCCTGGTTAAGGGCGACAAGGTGCAGGTTTCCGGTTTCGGCATCTTCGAGGTTCGCACCCGTGAAGCTCGCGTAGGTCGCAACCCCCGTACCAAGGAAACCATTCAGATTGCCGCTGCTCGCCTGCCCGCTTTCAAGGCCAGCAAGACCCTGAAGGACGC
>JAZRGQ010000043.1:0-10409 GCA_045644405.1 Faecousia sp. | reverse complement strand
TCCGGGCTTTGGCGGCATTTTGACGGAGATTTTCCTGTTTCAGATCAGCGGATTGTTTTTCCAATTCCGCCGCACTTTGAGCAGCTTGTTTAATTTGCTGATTCTGCTGGTTTTGTTGATTCTGCTGGTTTTGCTGATTCTGCTGATTTTGATTCTTATTCTGATTGTTCATTGTAAATTTCCTCCGATTTGATTGTTACGGCATTGCCGCTACACTAGCTTTCCCAATGTTTTAGTTTTTATCCTTTGCTTTGAATATAAGGCTAACCAGCAAACCAAATATGATTGCTGCAGCGATGCCGCCTGCGGTTGCGCCAAGCCCGCCGGTAAAAATTCCTAAAAATCCGTCTTTATCGATTGCCTTTTTTACGCCATTGGCAAGGGTATAGCCGAAACCTGTCAGCGGAACAGTTGCCCCTGCGCCGGCAAATTCGGCAAAGGGCTTGTAAACGCCGATTGCGCCCAACAGTACGCCAGCAACTACATAAGAAACGAGTATTCTCGCAGGCGTCAGCTTTGTTTTGTCAATCAGTATCTGACCGATTAAACAAAGAAGCCCCCCAATTATAAAAGCCTTGACATATTCCATCATTAACCTCCGGTGATTGCAACAGCGTGGCACACGGCGGGTATCGGAAGCCCCTGCTGGGTAGATGTTGGAGAAAGCAGGGCACCGGTACCGCAGAATAAAATCTTTTTAAGCTTTCCGCTGTTTAGTTTGTTTAACAGATGTCCGCACAGGGTAATTGCACTGCAGCCGCAGCCAGAGCCGCCGGAGTGAACGTCCTGCTTCATCAGGTCAAACACCAGCGTTCCGCAATCAGTCAGCTTTCCTGCAAGAGAGATTCCTTCCCGTTGCGCTAACGCCAGCAGTATATCCTTACCATGATTTCCCAAATCTCCGGTAACAATCAAGTCGTAATCGTATGCGCTGACGCCTAAATCAGAAAAATGCATTTTAATTGTATTTAGCGCTGCAGGAGCCATAGCAGCACCCATATTATTGGCGTCCTGAATTCCTAAATCCAGTACTGTACCAATGGTGCAGGCTTCGATTTTAGGACCTTTTCCGCTTTTGCACACCAACGCAGCGCCTGCGCCGGTTACGGTCCACTGAGCTGTGGGGGTGCGTTGTCCGCCGTACCCCAAGGGAAACCGGTACTGGCGTTCAGAGGAGGCGAAGTGGGACGAAGTCAGCGCTACAACATTATCCGCGTAACCGCCGTCCACAGTCATAGCTGATACCAGCAGACTTTCCGCCATTGTAGAGCAGGCGCCGTAAAGCCCAAGGTGGGGGATACCGGTATTGCGCAATGAAAAGGAGGAACCGATACACTGATTCAGCAAATCGCCGGACACAACCAGTCCCAAATCCGAGTGCCGGATACCGGCTTTCTTAATAACCTCTTGCAGAGCCAGCTGCTGCATTCTTTTTTCGCCCTGTTCCCAGGTTTTTTGTCCAAAATGGGCATCATAACTTGTAATATCAAATGTCTGAGCTAAAGGTCCTTGCGCTTCTTTTTTGCCGGCAACACTTGCCCAGCTTGTTATGATTGGCGGATTATCCAATACAAAACTTTGCTTTCCGCGACGTTTTCCTGCCATATGCTCACCTTCCTGATGATTAGTATGCGCCAATGACAAAAAAATATAAGAGCATTACGTTTGTAATGCTCTTAATAATGCAATTAAATATCAGGTACCGGCAGGGGACGGGCCTCATCAATGACTGCGTCTACATCAAAAAGGTCATCGAGAAGTCCGGGGTTGTGGTACATTCTGTAGCCGTCAAGATTCCGGCGTCCGCCACGGAAATAGTTGCTGCCAAGCTGACACCAGGCAATTGCGCTGTCAACATTGAAATAGTAGCGGTAACCGTCTTCATACAGGCTGTTGAACTTTGCATTGGACGTATCATAGTCTTCAAGTCCGGCAATGTCGGAGCCGTGGGGGTAGAGAATAATGTCAGTTTCTCCGATTACACTTTGAACGGTCTTTTCCCATTTCTCAGAATCAATATCAACACGTTCGCTGGTAATGTTGCCGTAAGCGGGGTGTCCGTAGGAATGGCTTGCCAGGATCCAACCGTGGTCCCGCAAGCATTGGGCAACAATTTTTGCCTGTTCAACCTCTTTGTTAAAGGCTTCTTCGCCCATACTGGGAATGTAGTTGGGATTTGTCCGGTAGCCGAACACACCCTCGTATCCCGTCATACCCAGCACTGCGCGTGCGCCGTGATAAGCAAAATCCGGGTGTTGCTGTATGAACGTTTCAAGAACGGGTACCAAATCGTAATCACCGGTGGTAATATTTCCGTTTTCGTCCATATACTCACATGTGGGGAATCCGTCTTCACCAACAACAATTCTATGGGCGAAGCCATCTCCTTCCGGCGATGCGTAAATCGGGTCCGGACCGGTACCGTCCTTGCCGGCAATCATATAGCCGTAGTAATTGAGATCGTCCTGGCTCATTATGAAAGGAATCTTTCCCTCAGGAAGGCGAATATCGCCGTATGTAAAGTGAGTACCGGTTGCATCTGTTACTTCATATGCAACGTCATAGGGCGTTACCAGCACATAGCCGCGTTTGTACATCTCCTCCAACATTGCCTTAAACTCAGATATGGTAGTCATATACAGATTGTAGCCATCGTTGGTGTAGTCGGAATCAAATGCGCGGCTGGGATCAACAATCAGAGAATGGAAGAAAATATGTGTAACAGCATTTACGTTGGGGTAGGAGACCAGCTGGGCATCAAGCGCTTGATACTGTGAGACTTTTTCGGCAAGAGCGGGGGCTCTGTCATAGTACTCAAACGCCTGAAGCATCTGAATTGCCTTCTGATAGTCATATCCTGCGGCGATAGGAGCAACGTCTTCCAGCAGCTGTTCTGCCATCAGCAGAACTTCTTCATCGGAAACGGTTTCCTGTGTGGTTTCGGCAGTGCTTTCTGCAGTGTCCTGATTGCCGCTACTGTCATCGTTGGGTGAAAACAGAGATACAATTCCGACTACGGCAGCTGTAACAATTGCAAGCGCAGCAATCGCAATCAGGGCTAAACGTATTACCGGCCAATACTTACGCAGTAGTTTGCGCCACAACGGCTGCTTTTTTTCGCGTCGAACAGGCGGCCACTGGCGGGGCGCAGGTTCATTGCTCATAGAATTTCACCTCGTTTTACAGGATAAATTCAGTACTTATGTATGGTGTAATTCTACAGTATTCGACATATTTTGTCAATGAACGAAAAGACGGACCGGCATTCACCGGTCCGCTATCATCAATTAAATGTTTAAAAATGTCTGCAGGGCAGTCAAATCCAGATGGGTCTGTTCTTTCAGGAACTGATACAGAGCCTCGGTGATTTGCTTAACACCGCCGGAAGTGTTGCTTTCGATGTTCAAAGGAAGCAGGGGATCGTGCAGAGAAAGGCGGAGTAAAAACCAGCCGTCTCCGTGGGTTGAATCCAGATTCACACGGATTCCTTCGTAGTTATTAGGAGCGACTGACCAGCCGTCCTGGTTTTCCGCATAATCTGTCAAATCTGCAATTACTTTTTGTCCGTATGTCTTAAAATCCTCAAGCAAAATGTTCATACGGAATTCCTGGCTTTCACAGGGCTCCTGCAATGTGGCAATCAGCGATTGCAAGGTATATCCGTGCTTTCTGCTTCTTGCCAGCTCAATCAGCAGCTTTGTAACCAGATATGCGCCGTCGTCAAGGAAATAGTTTTCTTTCAGCGCGCCGTGTCCCGAGGTTTCGATTGCCAGCTGGCTGTCCTGACCTGCATTGTTCAGGCGAATGGACTCATTGATTACATTTTTGTAGCCGCGCTTAAATCTGTGATGAATACCGCCTTTTTCAGCAATGAACGCAGCAAGACCACTGGAGGTGATAGAGTCGGTTACAATGGTTGTGCCAGGGTGTTCACGCAGAAGGATTGCCGAAAGCATAGCGATAATACGGTTTCTGTTTAATTCGCTACCGTCAGAAAGGACTGCGCCTGCCCGGTCCACATCGGTATCGAAGATAATACCGAAGTCAGCATTGGTCTGCAGCACAGCCTCTGTAATACTTTGCATTGCAGTTTTGTCTCCGGGGTTGGGAATGTGATTGGGGAAGCTGCCGTCCGGCTCTAAATAGCGGCTGCCGGTAGTATCTGCGCCCAGAGGCTGCAGAACTTTTTCTGCATAAAAGCCGCCTGCGCCATTGCCGGCGTCTACCACAATGCGAAAGCCTGCAAGAGGCGTCTGTTCGCCTGTGGCGCTGCGAATCTTATCCGCAAGTATCTGGGCGTATGTATCCATAAAGCTGCCCTGCTCGAGGCTGCCGCAGGGGAAACCGGTGGTTTCATTGCTCTCAGCTAAGCGCAGAATTCCCTTGATGTCAGATGATTCCAGACCTCCGTTGCAGGTGAAAAATTTGAAACCGTTTCTATTAAAAGGCAGATGGCTTGCGGTAATCATAACGGTGGCGTCGAATTCAAAGCCCTTTGTAACCGTAGCCATAAACATAGCGGGTGTGCTTGCCATACCGAAATCGGTTACTTCAAGACCCTGTGAGACCATAGCCTCGCAAATCCATTTGGACAGGGTAGGGCCGGAGAGACGGGAATCTCTGCCTACCGCAACACGAATATTGCATTTATCGGTACAGCGAGCCTTTAGCCAGAGCGCGAAGCCTCTGCCAATGTCTTGGCAGGCTGTTTGCGTTAGATTAACCTGCTGACCTGCGATACCTTCCAGCGCGACACCGCGAATATCACTGCCGTTTTGAAGCTTTTTATAATCCATAACCCATTCCTCCTTGGTGATTTCCCGTATTATAGCACGAAATTTCGGTGAAATCAACCTAGGTGTAGGCGGTTGAATGCGGTATATTTTATCGAAATATACAATTGCAATATGATATTAAGTTGATTATTATAATATTATGTGTAGATATACATTAATACGCAATGGGAGGAAATGTAAATGAATCGTTATGTAGAAAGTGTCATTGAAAACGTTAAGAAAAAACACGGCAACGAGCCGGAGTTTGTGCAAACCGTGGAGGAAGTACTTTCTTCTATTTCACCCATGATTGATAAGCACCCGGAATACGAGAAAGCAGACCTGCTTAACCGTATGGTTGAGCCTGAGCGTATGTTTACTTTCCGCGTTGTGTGGACAGACGATAACGGTAAGGTTCACACCAATATCGGTTATCGCTGCCAGTTTAACGGCGCGATCGGTCCTTATAAGGGCGGTTTGCGTTTCCAGCCGAATGTATATTCCGGCATTGTTAAATTCTTGGGTTTTGAGCAGATTTTCAAGAACAGCCTCACCGGTCTGCCTATCGGCGGCGCTAAGGGCGGCTCTGACTTTGATCCTTCCGGAAAGAGTGATGCAGTGATTATGCGTTTCTGCCAGAGCTTTATGACTGCTCTTTACCGCTACATTGGACCCAACATTGACGTACCTGCCGGTGATATGGGTGTTGGCGGCCGTGAGATTGGCTACCTGTTCGGACAGTATCGCCGCCTGAAGGGTGTTTGGGAAAACGGTGTTCTGACCGGCAAGGGCTTCAGCTACGGCGGCAGCTTGAACAGACCTGAGGCTACCGGCTTTGGTGCTATGTATTATCTGCAGGAAGTGCTCAAGCACGATGGCGAGAGCATTGAGGGCAAGACCATTGCCTGCGCCGGCTTCGGTAATGTTACTTGGGGCATTTGCGAAAAGGCACGCCAGCTGGGCGCGAAAGTTGTAACACTTTCCGGTCCCGACGGCTACATCTATGACCCCCAGGGCGTTTCCTCCAGCGATGAGGAAGGGAACTACCTGCTTGAAATGCGTGCTTCCGGCCGTAACCGCGTTCAGGACTACTCTGATAAGTTCGGCGTGGAATTCTTCCCCGGCGAGAAGCCCTGGGGTGTTAAGGCTGACGTTATTATGCCCTCTGCTATGCAGAACGACGTTAATCTTGAGAGCGCGAAGAAGATTGTTGCAAACGGCATTCGCTACTACATCGAAGTTGCCAATATGCCTACTACCAACGATGCTCTGTTCTACCTGATGGAGCAGCCGAATGTCATTGTTGCGCCTTCCAAGGCCGTTAACGCCGGTGGCGTTGCGGTCTCTGCATTGGAAATGAGTCAGAACAGTGAGCGTTTGATTTGGACCGCTGAGGAAGTAGACAGAAAGCTGAAGGATATTATGGTAAATATCCATAAAGTTTCCGTTGAAGCTGCTGAGGAATACGGTCTCGGCTACAACCTGGTAGCAGGCGCAAACCTTGCAGGTTTCAAGCGCGTTGCTGAAGCGATGATGGAGCAAGGCATTTTCTAAGTACATACAAAAAATCTCCTGTCATTCGACAGGAGATTTTTTTATTTATCCGTACCATCGATGGTCTGGAACTTGTTGTTCTTTGAGAAGTAGACAATCACATAATGGGTAAATGCGATCAGCATAAATATTGCATCTATTACAGTGATAATAAGAACAGTGTTTTCGTTTAAGTGGGGGAGCAGCACCATAAGAATTAAGCTGATAAAAAGAACAGTTGTGCAAATTTTACCGGAAAGCAGCGCGCCCCGCAGCATTTTTCCTTTATGCAGGTTTATACCGCCTGCAATCAGCTGGAATAATTCCTTCACCACAAACAGACCGACTAAATAGAGCAATACAGGGTGTTTTGTGCAAAGACATACAATCAGTGCAAACTGGGTTAACTTATCTGCAAGCGGGTCAAGTACCTTTCCCAGATTGGTAATCATATTAAAATGACGGGCAACCTTGCCGTCAATTAAATCCGTTAAGCAGGACACCGCCAGAATTGCACTTGCCAGGAAATATTCCTCTTGCAGATAAATCCACACGTACACAGGGATCAGCAGCAAGCGGAACAGGCTGAGCAGATTCGGTATGGTAAATATTTCTTTTTTCCAGTCCTTGATAAACATTCCGCGCCTCCGAAAGACACATAATCTATTGTTATTATATGCCTTTTATCTGTAGGTTTCAAGTGTAAAGATAAAATATGACAAAAATTTAAAATTCATTCATTTATGGGAAATATGATTGGCGTTCAACGTAAAATGATTCACAAGATATTTCCAGGTGATCTTATCCAGTTCTCCGGTTACCGGTAGTTCCGCTAAAAGCTGAAATGCTGCCAGGGATCGACTGGTTTCATCGTCCAGCACGCCGGTATGTGTGGGGTAGGGGATATTGCGGTATTCTCCGGCAAGATGGGTAAGCATACTTTGCAGTAAGTAGATGTAAGGGCTGCTTTCTCCTCTGCGTAGCACCTGATTTGGATCGAGGATAATCTCAATTGGCGCGGCTTTTTCAATACGGATTAAGGCAGGCTCATACAGTAAGACAATCTTCTCCCAGGTAGTTTGGTCTGTAATGCCGGTTACCGGCAATCCGGTTACTCTTTGCACAGCCGAAACTGACTGCATTGTACCGGGTCCGTAGATGCCGTCCGGCACCACAGTTGGAATGCAGCTATTGTCCTGGGCAATTACGCGCAGCATAGTCTGCAGGCTTCTGACCTGCTGGTTGATAAAAGATTCGTCCGGCTTCATCTGACCACCTCCTGTCTAACCGGATCACGGGCGCCAATGCTCAAATCCTGCCCGCCGAATTGGGTTAGCGTTGTAGACCTGCGATAGCCGCCTTGCGGCTGTCTGCTGCCGTTATTACGGAAGTTTCCTGCTGCGCGTACTGTTCCGCCGTTGCCGTTTTCAGAGGCTGGAAACAAGTCCTGACGCCTTAAAACTGTATTTTCAATGCCTGCGTACTGTGAATATATCTCATCCCACGTATTTGCCCCTACAGTACCGGTCTCCGGCAACTGAAAACGCCGTTGCGCAGCCAAAACAGCAGCTCTGGTGGCAGGTCCGTAAATGCCATCTACCATTACAGGCGGAATTTGCCGTATATATTCAGAAAGCACACTGAGCATATACTGTAGCTGCCGCACCTTTTCACCGGTATCTCCAATTTCCAACCCGTTGGGCGGCGACCAGTTGATGGCATAAAACTCCTGACCCTGACTGCGTAATTCTGACAGTTGGGTTACTGCAGTATACAGCCGCACAATGGCATACCAGGTCGCCGGACCGACGATACCGTCCGGCGTTAAGCCGAATATTCGCTGAAATGCTCTTACAACCGCCTCTGTCCGGCTTCCGTAAATTCCGTCAACAGCAGGAATCTTTGGAATTGCCGGATAATTTTGGGAAATACGATTGAGCGCTACTTGCACAACGACTACATTCGGCCCGGTGCTGCCTATCCGCAACGGTGTTCCGGGGTAGGAGGTGGTGTACCCACGAACCGGTGCGTTGCGCACAGTTTCAACATCACCGTAATAGCTGCGGATAATCTGGTCGGAGCTGTAGCCCTGTAGCGCTAAATTTTGGCTGCCCCATTGGCTCAAGCCTTCACAGGTTACAGTTGTGCCGTTGCAGAATTTTGCGGCAAGAGGTTCAACAAAATTGGGCCGACGGAGATAGTCATTAAATAAATTGTCAACCAGTGCGGATATGTTTTCAAAAAATGCGCGGCCGTTAACAAATGCCTGGTCATAGGCAGTGGAGCTTGTAATATCAAAGTCATATCCACGGCTTCTGTAGTATTCGGTGTATACCCGGTTAAGGGCGAATGAAGTGATTGCTAAGATATTGGCAATCAACGCGCTTTCGTCCCAGGTGGGGTATATTTCGCTGGAAGCGACGTTTTTTACATAGTCTGTAAACGGAACCGTTACGTTTGCTGCGTTGGCGCTGGGCGGTCCCAGATGGACAGTAATATTCTGCGGTACAAATGGTGTTACAGTTGGCACAGTTCCACCTCCTTATAAATTCTGGGGAGGGGTATTGAATATCTCTGTTTTTGTCCATTGTTCCGGAAACTCACTTAAGGGAATTAATTCCAGATTTTGGTCTGTAATGGTATTAGGAAATATCTGCAGATTTTCGATTTCTATCTGTTCAAAGTTTTCCAGTCTGGCGTAAAGATTGACAACCGCGAACGGAATGATTCCCGTATCCGGTGTTTGACCGGCAGAGATGCTCGGCACTTCAATCGAAACAGGCGTATCCAGCATACCGCTGCGGTTAGTCAGCCGCAAAGCGATTGCTGAGCCGCCGGTATCAGTAATGGCAACAGATACATTTTGAAGTGGCATTTGCGCATTGCCTGTGTATGCGTGTACTTGTATGTAACCTTTGTCGGGCAATTCAACGCCTCCTTTCATTGCTTCAAAATAGTTTATGCAAAAAATGGTGCAGGGGTTACAAGAACCCCTGCATCTGCCGGATATTTGCTTTTTCACAGTCGAGTAATTTTTGCGTCAGTACTGCCACCCGTTCATCGGAATTATTATAGTGGTGCAGATTCTTAAGCCCCTTAATCATACCGCGGGTGTTGCCGTTAATCATCATAGCTGCTGCTTTTGAATCCACGTTACCAAAGGAAAGCTGTGTCCGGGTCATCATATTTGCCATTGCTTTTACCGCAGGGTCAAGTTCCTCCAGTTCCCAGCCCCTGGACTGCGCCAGATTGTGGGCTTCGCGTTCGATGGAATCGTATTCCTGCAATTGAGATTTTAATGCATTTTGCATACTGGCGCGCACCGGTCTTTTCAGTACGGAGCGAATGCCGATTTGCCCCATTTGGGTCGTTTTCAGTACGGAAGATAATAAGTCTTTGCTGCCTTTCATTTAACATCACCACTTGTAGTATACCACCGAATGAAATATATAATCACAAATTATAATAAAAAGGCTACCCCGTTGGGGCAGCCTTTGTTATTGGTGGAGGTGAGGGGAATCGATATGCATTTGCTCCGTTGGAGCAAATAAGTGTAGACACCAGTGTTTGCACTGGTGTCAGCAACAGTCCACCGGACTGTTGCATTTAGTTCGGTTCAATTCCCGAATAATAAAAGGCTACCCCGTTGGGGCAGCCTTTGTTATTGGTGGAGGTGAGGGGAATCGAACCCCTGTCCGAAGGCAACTTGGAAGGAACTTCTCCGGGCGCAGTTTGTTATTTACATTCCCTCATTCCGACGGGAACAAACACCCTGCGGAACTTGGTAGCTTCATTATGCATGGTGCGCACAAAGCTTTGCGCACGCACGGTCTCCACTCAGATCACACCCGAGCCCGGCTCGTGGACCTTCCGGGGCGGATGGGCGCCTAATTAGGCAGCCAGAGCAACAGTATTGTTGTCAGTTAAATTTAAAAAGTACCCGTTTTAACGTGGTCAGGCGCCACGACCCGCTATTCCAGCCTCACTACCCCCGTCGAAACCAGGACACCCCCATATATAGGGAAGGGCTGTATATGGTGGGGTGGATAGCACCCCACCGTAGTTTTTAGAATCTGCCGTAAGGATCCTGAAGTTTTTTGG